>JAGXLJ010000053.1 GCA_018334775.1 Halodesulfurarchaeum sp. | reverse complement strand
GCGGGGTCTGTGCGCCGTCACGTAGGGTCGTATCGAAGATCCGGACCGATTCGAACTCGCTACGTGTAGCTAACGTGCCCTGGAAGAACTCGATCGCTCGAGCTTGCGCCGAGCGTGTCCTCAGTATGCGTCATCAACTGTCTCGAACGCTTTGCAGGTGATAAGTCTTCCCTTCGCTGTGAGTCTCTCGCATACGTCCCGGAATCCGTGCCGGGACCAACACGGCTTTGAGACCACCCGACTTCCCACCGGATATGGCGGCGGATCGACCGCCGTGGTATCTTGCGCCCCTGCCACGGCAAATCGAAGACTTGGCCCTGCGACTGGTGGTCCCGATAGCGCTCATCAACCTCGTCGGGACGGCCTTTGGCTTCTGGTATTACCGGTTTCAACTCGCCTCCACGGAGATCCTCGCCTGGCCACTCGTCCCCGATAGCCCCCTCGCCACGATGTTCATCGGGCTCTCCCTGCTCGCGTTTCGGTTCGATTACGATGCCGATTGGCTTCACGTACTCGGGTTCATGGGCGCGTTCAAATTGGGGTTCTGGACGCCCTTCGTGCAACTGTTCCTGAACGGTCCCGGCGGGATCGCGCTCTGGCTGTACGTGTTTTTGGTTACCAGCCACCTCGCCATGGTCGGTGAAGCGTTTCTCGTCCACCGGTATGCGACCTTCTCGATTCGCGCAGTCGCGGTTGGGGTGTTCTGGTTCGGCCTCAACGATCTCGTGGACTACTTCGTCCCGATCGCAGGCGAGATTCATCACACCTGGCTTCGGGCCGAACTGGTGACCGGCGGTTTCAGCCACGACGTGCTGGCTCACGATCTGGCCGCTGGCGCCGCGGTAACCTTGACGCTCGTCGCAACATTTCTCGCGCTTTCGACTCGGATTGACGAACTGAAACGAACAAGTGGCTGATGTATAGCAATTTGAAACCCCGTCCTTCAGGGTGGGCTCCAAGCGATAGGCCCGAACGACCAACCACCGTCTATTGGCTGCCCGTGGTCTCCAAGTCATCGGCGGCGTGTATCAACATCCTACGTTAGGTCTGACCGTGCCTGTCTTTTGCCGTGACTGACGACAAGCCGGCCAATCCACGTGAATTTGCCCGGATGATAGCGGCGACGACGTTCCCGGTTGTCGGAGTGAACCTTGCCAGAGAACTCTCGACGGGGACCTAAACCCGGTCTGTCGCGGCCGAAGCGGGAGCGGACCTGCAGGAGATACTGCAACAACTCGCGACAGAAGTGCTTCTCTGATCTGTCCGGGAATCGGCTGCACCGGCCGCCGGAGCGTTCGCTTAGACACTCTGTCTGCCGATGCCGTCCCTTATCAGTGTCACAACACTTGATTACATATGACGATTGATTCCGGCGATTCCGTGACGGTTGCGTACACTGGTCGATTAGACGATGGCGCAGTATTCGACACGTCTCACGAATCGGTAGCGGAAGCAGCCGGTTTGGACGAGACCCAGCCCGAACGTGATTACACACCGCTCACGGTCGAAATTGGTTCAAACGAGGTCATCGAAGGACTCGAAGACGCGCTGCGTGGCATGGACGTTGACGAGACCGAGACTGTGATGATTCCACCCGAGAAGGGCTTTGGCGAATGGACCGAGGAACGGGTTCGGGACTTTGACACCGCCGAATTGACCGAGATGCTTGGTGGAGAGACGCCGGAGGAGGGTGCGTTTATCGAGACCCAGGAAGGCGAACTCGCCGAGATCACCTCTGTGGGCGATAACGTCGTCAAGGTGGATTTCAACCCCCAACTCGCCGGCGAGACACTCGAATTCGAAATCGAAGTGCTTGACGTGACCCCGGCCGAATCGGCTTCGAACTGACAGAGCAGTCTAATTCAACTCCACCCCACGAATTCACTAATCGCAGGGCATGTGGCCGATTTGATGCCGGTGACGCAGGTTTTTGCGAGTATTAGAGCCGTCGGAAATTCAACTCGCTGACCGGCGTTTCACAGATGTAACAGCCCACGTCGAGCATGTCCCTCCGAACTGCGTCATCAACGACTGGCGTCGCCCCACACTGGGGACAGACGAACTGATACATCGTTTCATTTGATTGTGCTTGCATGGTGTGGGATGGAGCGGAGCTGCCGCCTGGTCGGATCTGAGCTCCCGCACTCGCTCTGGCGCTGGAGGAGATGGACAAACCCGTGGGGCTGAATTGTGGAGCTGACACAACGGGCCACCGAGATGGGGTTTGGCATTGATCTGGTTGGGTGGGTTCCGGTCGTGAGACGGCTGCTCTCCCTTCAATATAATTTCGAAACATCCAAATAAGCAGATGTAGACTGTGAAAGGGTTTTTAACTATCAGATGGTTCTCGGTCTCCGTGGCTGCACAGAACGGTCACTACGCCGTCGAGTGGGAGCGCACCCACAGTTCGCCGATTCGGGAGAGGCTGATCCGATAAGACTTCCCCTCGGCCTCACGGTCCACATAGCCGACCCCGCCGGGTCCCAACCGGTCAACATTGTAGATGACTTTCGAACGGAAACTGTCGGTGTACTCCTCGTCAAGTTCGCGTGCCAACGTTTCCGCGAGGTCGCTGATCGAGTCGAATTCCCCGTGGTCGCCAAGGGTGAAGAGGATCAACTCCTCGAAGGGTTTGATATTCGAAAACGGGGCGACTGGCAACTCTTGTACGTGGCTTCCGTCGATCTCTTTTGCGCCGATCGTGGCCCCACGCTCGTCGAATTCCGTGAGGAGGTCCTGAGCGGCGTCCAAGCGTTGGTCGATTGTTTCGGAATCGATTCGAGGGGTGTCCTCCGCGCCACTCTCAGTCTGGAGTGTTTCGAGGATCTCGATTTGGGTGCGGAGTTCCTCGGCGAGTTCGGTTTCCAGGTACTTCTCCGGGGCCGTGTAGTAGGTGTGGATTCGCTCCCGGTCTGCCTCGTGCTCGACCATGACGGAATGGGCGGCCGTGGCGAAGGCGAAACTCACCGGCCGCGGCATCGATGAGATGTTCACCCAGACCTCGTTGCCCGCATCGAGTTCCGCGGTGATACAATCGAAGGCCAACTCGAAGGCCCCATCGTAATCATAGACATCCTCGACTGTCATCCGCTCGGTCGTCGCGCCCAGCAGGTTTCGGAAATCCGTCTCGAGTTTTCCGGCCAAACGTTTGGAGTACTCCACGTTGCCTTCGCTGCCGACCGCGCCCTGGAGGAGGATCACCCGGTCGACGGAGATCTGATCACGGATCAGCGGTGCGATCAGTCGGTCGTACTCGAACCCGACCGGGACGATATGTGTTTGCTGTTCTGACGGCTCGGCATCGGTTGTCGTCATCTCAATCACCTCCAATTGGTCCGTGTTCGGGTCCCGAACGCGCCTGGAACGCTGAGACGGCGACGGTCACGCCGACGCCGACGAGAATGGTATACAGGGAGATTCCCCAGCCGCCGTAGGTCGTCGCGAAGAGCGGAACCCCGCTGATGGTCATTTCGGGGATGAAATTGAAGGCCATGTAGAGGCCTTGCGGGACGAGTAATCCAGCGATCAATCCGGTCCGGGTCGTTCGTCGCCAATACAGGGCGATGAGGACTGGGCCGGTCATTTGGGCAAACCCACCAAAAGCGAGGTCCCCGATATCGACCAACAGCGATCCGACGGTCGCGGCCGCAATCCCGCCACCTTCAGCCCAGATACTCGCACCGAGCGCGAGAACGGCAAAGCTCACCACACCGACCCGTCCGAGCCGGTCTTCGCCACGGTCCGAAAGCTCCCGGTTGACGAAGGGGCGGTAGAGGTCCCGGGTGAAATAGGAAGACCCGGACAGGAGCATCGAATCGGAGGAGGACATCATCGCCGCGATAGCTCCGGCGATGACCAGCGATGCGAACCAGGTGGGCGTGTAAACCTCGAGAATGAGGGGGAGCACACTCTCCCCGGCAGCGACGTTCGCTTCGATTCCGAGCCCGGCGGCCCACGTCCCGAGCAAAAAGGCAGGGACGAAAAGCAGGAGTACGAGAACCGGCCACAGTGCAAAGGACCGCTTCAGAACGGTCTCCGAGTCGGCGGCGAAGAACCGTTGGTTGATCTGCGGGAACATGGTCACCCCGAACGCGATCGAGATTGCGAAGGTGAGCATGAACTGTGGCGTGTAGGCGCCACCGCCGAGTGCGAGGAACTCAGGAGCCGTCTCCTGCAATCCGGCGTTGATGGTTCCGATGCCCCCCTCGACGGCCGAAAGCACCCAGGCCAGTGCCAGCCACACCATCGAGAGCATGAACACGCCCTGGAGGGTGTCCGTCCACGCGATCCCACGCATGCCCGCGAGGGTGACGTAGACAATCATGAATGCCGTGATGAGTGTCGCGCCGGCCCAAAATGGGACGGCCCCTTCAGTAAGCCCAGCGATGGCGGCCCCCGCACCGATCTGCTGGAGCATCACGTACGGGAACAACCAAAAGAGGGAGATCACTGCGACGAGCCCCCGGAGCAGTCGCGAGCCAAAGACATCTCCGAGCAACTCCCCGAGTGTCATGTACCCGGAGCGTTGCCCGAGGAGCCACTGTTTGTACCCGATCACGTACCAGAGGATCGCGAAAATGATCCCGTCCATCAACCCCATCACGAGGATCCACTCCGGTCCCAGCGCGTAGGCGTTGTCAGGGCCGCCAAAGAACGTAAAGGCTGACAGCAAGGTGGCGAACACGGTAAAGAGGAGGACGACCGTGCCAAACGTCCGGCTGGCGAGGTAGAAGTCTTCGGCCGTCCGTTCGGTCACACGATACGCAACGAGTCCGACGAGGAGGGCGATGACCAGGTAGCCCACGATAATACCGAGTTGGAGGGTGACACTCATCGTCGCTGCCCACCGTGCGTATCGAGACCTGCTGCAGCCTCAGATTCCTCCGTTATCCAGAGTCCCCAGGCCTGCCGGGCGAACCTTTGGAACACGACAGCTGACAGTGCCATCCACCCGATATGCCACCACAGCCAGAGCGGGAGTCCGGCGACCACTTGGTCGGATCCCCAGAGGAACCAGGGGATGGCGAATACTACGAGCCCGAGAAAGGTAAGGGCCCAGCCGATCGATCGACGATTCATTGGTGGGAAAACAGGCTTCAATCCATTAATAGTCTGTCGATTCACTTTCGATAGCCACTACTGAAGAAAAATACTCTTCAATTGGGCCACGTTTCGAATTGGAAACTGTTCGATGGGTCCGGCCACGGGGCTGCTTGTGAGGTCTGTTCGGAGTATCTCGGAACGGTCGGACAATCACGCGAAACACACCGGCAGGAAAACACGCCGGTAGCCGAACACGATCACGGAAAAACGAAACCATTCGGCCATGAGTGTCCCAGTTGACACCGGACCGTTTCGTACGCCGATCGGAACGTACATCAAACAGATCCTCGATCGGGCCGGAAATCAACATGTCCGTAACCACAATTTAAGTTTACCCCAAATAATGAGGATCTATGCTGAGCCATTCGAGGGTGCATCTAAAAAATAGCAACAGGACTCACCCTCGAGGAACCTCCGTGTCGCAATTACCGCAACGGTTATCATTTTCTGTGCTCTTAGTTAACTATTACCTATGACCTCCGGACCAGAGGTGTTCTCGGAAGACGCGGATGACATCCGGTCCGACAATGAGGGGTCACTATCGGTAGATCACCGGGAATTGCGGGCGACGTTCGTTATCAAGACGGACGGATTCTGTCCCGCACTCGACGTTCGAGGGGGCAAGGCGGGAGAAATAATACGGATGAAATCGGTGGAGGAGCAGAAATGCGTCTTCGAAATCGCGAGAGAAGATCTCGACGATGCGTGTGATTCCGTCAAAGAAATGAGTGGATCGTGTGATTGTAGCCAGGAACGGAGAGAAGACCTGCCGAATGAGGCCATTTTACGGATCACAAACGATCGGTCAGATAACTGCATCTGTGATGTCTTCCAGCGGTACGGTCTCTACCCGAACATTCGGACGAATGCCAATAATTCCCTACAAATGGAGGTCACCCTTCTGGATCGGGAGCCACTCCCATCGCTGGTCGAGGATCTCAAAACGGTCGCCGAATCCGTCCGGCTCGTTGATCTGACGAGTGCGACACCGAATCACTCGGAGGAAGTCAGCCTCGATCTGAGCGTGCTGACCGATAGCCAGCGAGATTTCTTCCGCCGTTCCGTCGAGGAGGGACTCTTCGAGGACCCGCGGCAGATTACGGTTCGTGAATTGGCCGAAAAACTCGACATCTCGGCCTCGGCCGCCTCCAGGCGGCTCCGACGCATCCAAATGAAGCTTTTCTCGCAGTTCGAACTGTAGGAAATCGCTACCGTATCTTACCGACGGAATGGAGCCCGGTGTGACTGGCTTCGGTTAAAGAACCCCTCAACGTGTTGAGTGCATAGTTTTCCCCCTATCTTGGCAATAGTGAGACAGTGACCAACGCGACAAACGACACCCCCTCCGCGTGGGCCCCTCCGGGTGAACCAGCGAGCGACGGGTTTCTCGAACCCACCGCAGGTCGCCCGTTCCAGTGGAATGGAATCAGGGGTGCAACGGAAGTGAAATACGGTGATTTTCCGGCCCCAAACGGTATCCTCCGATGAGTCGGATGGGGCCGGACCAGCGGAAATATCAGTTCAACTGCCCTCGCTGTGATCTCGTGACCATCGTCGGTGAGGACGTCAGGGAGGATATGCTGGCGGTGGGCTGTTATCTCTGTGGAGCAGACGTCGGAGCCCAGCAGTTCAGCCCGATTCCCTTGTAACCGTTTTCGGCTTCTTCGAATCGATTCCTTGGGGTTCGTCGCGGCAAACGAATGGAAAAGTGGGTACCTATGACCTATTTTTCCGAGAGTGGCATCTTGAGTAACCACCCTGTTTTGGAGCCATTACTTAAACCGGTTCAAATGTACCCCTTCCCACTTACCCCGTTTCCTGTAGAAAATATGTTGTGACGTGATCAGCGTGAGTACAAGACGCTATGCGTGGCGGCGAATGGTCGTACAGTTCTGGAAATCATCTCACGAATCGAAACGGAAGAATCCATGAGCCAATCCTCACAGGCAGAACCGTCGGTCTCCGAGCAGGGCGAATCCCTCCGATATCCGTGGTTTGCAGCTATCGGAATCGGCCTGCTCGTGGGCCTTTACGGCGTGTATCGCATCCTCGCCGACGGACTCGTCGTCCTTGGCATCACCAACCAACTCCCGCTAGGGATCCTGATCTCGACTTACGAGTTCTTCCTGACGATGAGTGCGGGCATCATGATTGGGGTCGTAGCGATGTCACTCGTCTTCGGCATCAGTCGCTTCGACTTGGTCACCAAGCGAGGGATTCTGCTCTCGTTCGCGACGCTCGCGGCGGGATTACTAACTATCCTCATCGGCCTGGGACGGCCGGACCGGGCGCTCTATCAGCCG
>JAGXLJ010000052.1 GCA_018334775.1 Halodesulfurarchaeum sp. | reverse complement strand
CTCGCTTTCGCTCAGGTGGTCGATGGAGTCCTCGTATTCGGTCCCAGAGCGGTCATTCCGAACGACGTGCATGTGAAACTCCGTCTCGCTGCGTTCCTCTGCACCACGCCGTTCGATCCAGATGCGAGCGATGTTTTCATACCCCATGATGTCGAGGATCTCTTCCATTCGATCGTTGAACTCAGCGATGGCTTCCGTTTCGATCCGTTCGACCCGCGTTCGCAACTCTGTGAGGACCTCGGTCACCGACTCGCGTTCGGTCTCGAGTTCATCTTGCCGTTCCAGCCGATCCACGATGTCCTTGAGTTGTGATTCGATCTCGTCCCGGTCGGTTTCCAGTTGTTCGATCTCGATCTCGAGTCGGTTGGCCGTTTGGTGGAGATCTAGGAGTTCATCGTGGCTCTGGGCGAACTCAAGGGACTCGATTTCGGCCTCCGTGGACTCGATTTCGGTCTCCAATTCGTCTCGTCTCTTTTCGAGGCCCTCGATCGTCTCGACACGAGACTCGATTTCGTTCTCGGTGCGATCCAGCTGGTGTTCGAGTTCCTGGCGACGATCCATCTGTTCCTCGAGCTGTTCGATGTCCTCTCTCACTGAGTCGATTTCTGTTTCAAGGTCCGAAATTCGATCCAGCTTGTCAGATTGCAGTTCGCGAAGTCGATCGATCGTTCCGATGATCTGGGAGCGCTCGACCGATGAGCCACAGGTCCAGCAGGTTACTGAATCGGAGCCGACCAGCTGGTCTGTTACTGCAGTGGTATCTCCGTCCAACTCTGTGAGGATGCTCTCCTCGCCATCGATAAGGTCCTCGTTGTACTGCACGAGGTTTTGCAGTTCGCTCACTGCCGACTCGAGGCGGGATTTGGTCTCCCGGAGTGTTGAGACGCGGTTTTCGAGTTCGCCTCGTTTGTCACGGACCGATTCGGGTGCTGATTCGAGTTCGGCCGCTAACTCGTCTTGTTCGGTCCGCGCTTCGGTGAGACTGTTCCGTTCGGCGTCCAGACGGTCCCTGACGGAGGCGAGATCTGAGCGCAGCATTTGGACCTCCTCGAAGGCTGCTTCCATCGCGTCTTTGGTCTCTTTCGTTTCGGTAAGATCCGCTTCGGCTCCCGCTATTTCCTCGCGAACCGCCTCGAGTTCCGCCCGCTTGTCTTCGATGTCGGCTTCGATTCGAGTTTTACGCTCCGTGAGTTCGGGTTGCTGACTTCGCAGGGAGTCCAGCTCGGCGATCTGTTCGTCAAGTTGTGATTTGCGAGCCTGTTTATGGGTGATTTCGGCCTGAATCGCCGTCGTATCGATGGGTTCCATGATCACCGAGCGCAGATCACGCCGTCTGATCACCGCCTGTCTGGCTGCATTTGTTTCGAGGAGAAAGGCGAACGTGTCGGCCGGGGTTGGATCGTCGAGATACGGCTCCCCACTGGCTCGGACACCGGTTCCGGTACGTTCGAACCGGCGTGTGTAGGTGGTATTTCCGATCTGTAGTTCGACCCGCCCAGCGTCGGCATCCGCTTTGATCGAGGGTTTATCGCTTCCGAGTGCGCCCATAACCGCCTGAAGAAAAGAGGTTCGGTTTGTCGCGTTTTCGCCTTTGAGGACGGTGACCCCCGGTGAAAGTGAGATAGACGTTTCGGAGATACCACCGATGTTTTCCACGGACACGGTTGCTTGTGGAGTCTCGGTCGTTGTGTGAGCCATGTTATCCGCTACAAACCCCCTCAGATACATGTATGTATTGGTGAAATCACAGGGACTCCAAGTTTACTAACGCACATATGGTTGTTAGGAAAATCCGATGCCACTTCTTATGTTGCAATTTGATTTGTGACCGTCGATTCTTGTGTTTCGAACGTCAGATCGATATTCAATTTGGCGACTTTGTACGTGAGCGTTTCCCGGACCTCCTCGAGGTGGTCCTGGGTGAACCTGAGAGCCGGGCCGGCCACCACAATGGCTCCATAGAAGACATCTTTATTATCGATCACCGGAACCGATACCGTCGCGACGTTTTTGACGATAGTTTCTGTCCCATATGCGACCCCTTCGTCCCGTAACTCATCGAGTTCTGCCCTGAATGCCGCACGCCCCACCGAGTTGCCAAGTGGAAACTCCAACTCATCGAGGAGCTCTCTACGACGGGCTTCTGGGAGATGTGCGAGCACCAATTTTCCCTCCGGAGAGGTATGGAGGTTCGTTCGGAACCCCACATCGACCTTCGTTCTGATCCCGTCAGTGCCGTGTACGAGGCCCACGAACGCCAGGTCCCCCTGTGATTCGACGACGAAATTGACACTTTCACCTGTCTCCTGTGCAATTTCCCTGAGGAGCGGTTCGACGTTGTTCCACACCGTTCGTTTCTGTCGAACGGACCCTCCGAGGGTCAGAAAGTTGAGGCTCAGATGGTACTGATTCGAATCGTCCTGGACCAGGTATCCCCGATTTTTCAACGTCGAGAGGTGTCCATGAATCGTGCTTTTGGCCATGTTAAGTTCGGCAGCGAGCTCGGAGACCCCGGCCCCGTCGTGCATCAGAATTGTTTCGATGATATCGAACATGCGGTCGATCGCCCGAATCGGTGCTTGAGCCATATGTAGTCGTCTCCTGGAAGGGTCAAAAGCGTTCCTCCTGGTGGTTTTTCACTGCATTAACACTCAGCTATCCCCAAATACCGGGGCTCTCGATACAGATTACTGTTCGGCAATCACGAATACTGAAGGAAATTAGGGATGCTGTGGTCCCGTTCGGAACCCTGGCTCCTGTGGGACCGGCGTCCCGGGGTCGAGGGTGAGTACCGTGGATATAGTTTCCGGATCCGATAGCACTGCTTCGAGGTGGTCGAGAGTTCCTTCAGCAACTGTCAGACTCACGTCTCTGACTCCTTCCTCCGGGATGACCTCCGCGAAGAACTCTCGGACCCATTCGGCGTATTCGTGATGGAACGGGGTCAGTTGGTCCGTATCGATGAGAACGACGTGTCTGTACGAATCCATCACGGTGCGCAAGAGTGCGGCCGGATCGGTCCGCATCGACTCGCTCCGAGCCGCAGCCTGCTGGACTTTTTCGCTTTCGGGCCAGGAAACTCGCATGCCCGAAACCGACTGTTCGGCCTCGTCGAACCGCGCCACGAGTTCATCGAATCGTCCCGCGTATGCGTTGTATACCTTATACGAGTCGACGGCGACATCGATCCAGCCCCGGGTGAGATAATACGTCCCATCCTCTTTTCGTTCCTCTCCAGGCCCTGTCGGTTTCCCATCCAGGTACATCTCGATGCAATCCCGACCTCGGTAGACGTGAAGTGGAACCATCTCTGTCTGGAGGCCTTCGAGTGCTTCGGGGTCGTGATAGATGACGGTGACATGGTCTACGCCCTGTTCTTCGAGCGTGTTGATTCCCTCCTGGAGTAATTCGTGGGCCCGCTCGGATTCGGGAGTGTGAATCGGAAATTCGTGGTACCACTGTGGGACATACACTACCTCCGCCTCAGGAAGGAGGCGGGGGAGTTCTGGATACAGCGTTTCGCAGGCCACGATTCCGTTCATGAGCATTCAATTGATAGCTCCAAGCAAAAACCCTTCCGCAACCGGTATCCATCGAGCCCCCACTTCGCTGGCCGTCCAGATCGTGCCTGTTTGGGTTTAGGCCACACCGAGCCACTCTTTGGCACGGGTGACACCGTTCGGTGCGTCCGTTTCGTACCCGTCCGCACGGACGTAATTCCGTACGTCGTCGGTGATCTGACCGCCACCGATCATGATTTTGCGCCCGTCGCGGATGCCGTCTTCGTCGAACACCTCGATAAGTCCCTCATTTTCGAGTGTTTCGACGGTTTCTTTCATCGAGTCGAAGGCGGCTGTCAGAAAACCACTGAGCGCGACGATTTCTGGGTCGTGTTCATCGACAGCCTCGACGAACCTCTCCGACTGGACATCGACGCCCAGGTCGACCACGTCAAAGCCGTTCAGGTCGAACATGAAGTAGACCAGATCCTTCCCGATGTCGTGGATGTCGTCTTTGACGGTGCCAAGGACGATAGTTCCAATATCGTCGCTTTCCTGATCTGGCATTTCCTCCTGAAGAAGTCCGGAGATCTGTTCGATAATTTCGCCGGCGTACATCAGATCCGGGATGAAATACTCGTCTGCCGCGTATCGGTCGCCGACGATCCCCATCCCTTTCTTGAGATCATCGAGGACATCCATGGGGTCCTCACCCGCATCGAGGCGTTCTTCTGCCATTTTGATCGCTCGTTTTTCTTCTAACTCAACGAGTGCTTCTACGAATTCCTCTGACATCGGTAACCTGACATCAACCTCGTAACGTCATTCCTTAAAGATTGCGGGGGTGAGGGCCTGAAGGCGACGATATCTCCATTTTCATTTGTCTTTCTCCAACTACATTTGGGTAACGTCAATGGAGTCTCGATTCCCGGATGGTGCGGGACCGGGAACACAATTCTTTTGCCGGCTGCCGGAGACCCTTCATTTGGATAGCATGTCACTCCAGACGAACGTCCAGGGGACGGGTTCCCCGATTACAATCGATCGGACCGAGCAAGTCAGGCTCATCGGGGAGCGGATCAACCCCCGGCCGGAATCGGCTCTTGCCGAGGCCCTGGCTGATGGAAACATGGACCCGGTTCGAGAACTGGCCGTCGAACAAGTGGAGAACGGTGCGGATCTTATCGACATCAACGTCGACGTCGATGGAGTTGCAAAGGAGACCATCCTCCCAGCAGCCGTCAACGCAGTTGCCGAGGAAGTCGAGGTCCCGATCGTAATCGATACGAACTACGAGGACGCCGACGCCCTCGAAGCCGCCCTGGAGGTGGCACCTGGCACGCCGGTTGTCAACTCATTCAGTATGGAACCGGCGTCCCTGGAGGCGATCCTGCCGCTCGTCGCGAAATACGATACCGCCGTAATCGGCCTTACGATGGACGAGTCCGGGCCACCGGACGACGCTCAAACACGGATCGAATTCGCCAAATCACTGCTCGATGCGGCCGCCGAGTACGATATCCCGCCCGAGGACGTCATCATCGACCCGCTGGCCCTTCCCCTCTCCTCCAACGCGGAAATCGGTGCAGAGATTCTCAAAGCGATGGAGCAGATCCGCGACAAACTGGGAAACAACATCACACTCGGATTGAGCAATATCTCGTATGAGATGCCCCAGCGGGAACAGATCAACAACCACTTCCTGGCGATGGCGATCCAGTCTGGGCTGAGTGTCCCCATCGTCAACGTTGGGTCCTCCCGGGAGGCGATTTTGATCGCCGACCTCGTGATGGGGCGGGACGACTTCGCCAAGCGGTATCTCAGTTACTACCGGTCGAAGTAAGTCAACCGTCCGTTGGTGGGTTTTCCCCCTAAACAATCGGTCCGAACTGACGTCCACGCTGAGTTCACCGATATTGTGGAGAGGGGGCTCAATCGGTGAGCTCGGGGAGGGTAAAGAAGATCCCGAGGATACCCTGGAAGGAGAAGATGACCATCGCGACGAGAAAGCCGATCGTGTATCCCTGCATGTCGATCACAGGGCCGACGATGAACGGCAATCCGATAAATCCGCCCAGGTTCATCATTGCGGTCATCAGTCCCGATGCGCCACCGACGTGTTGTGCCCCGACAGGGTCACTGGCAACCCGTGGCAGCCACGTCGGAACCTCCATAATGATGGGGAGGGCCCCACCAGCGAGGTATCCTGCCACAGCCGTGCCGACGAAGAGGATCGAGGTGTTCCCAGTCAGCCAGACGGGGAACTCGACGACACCGAAACCGACTGCAGCCGTGACGAGCACGGTCTTTCGTCGATCGAGTTTCGTCGCGATAGTGGGGATCGTTAACGAGCCAAGGATCCCACCGTAGGTGATAAGCGACGCGATCTGTCCCCCCGTCGCCGGTTCGATTCCGTAGGTTTCAAAGAGTGCAACTGGCAGTTCACCCTGGATTGCGACCATCCCTGCGAGACCGGCAAACACCGCGAATGCCGCAACCCAGGTGTTTTTGCTTCGAACTGCACGCTGGAGTCCTTCGATGAGGGGCGTCGGTGGGAGTTCCTGTCCTGGCGGGGAATCACGAACCACCACGAAAAACGCGGCTGTAAAGAGGATGACGATTGCCCCAAGGATCAGGTTCCCCAGTTCCCACCCGGGGAGGAACGGTGCGATAACCATACCCGTGGAGATGCCACCCATCAGGCCGGTATTGTAGATACCGGTCGCAAGTCCCGTTTCATCCGGGGGGAACCAAACGCTCACGAGCTTTGGGAGGTTTGGCATGACGATCCCCAAGCCGACGCCCACGAGGAGCATTGAGCCCATCAGTATCGGGAAGCCGCCAGTCTGTGATCGGAGCAAAAAGCCGATCCCGGAAATCGTCATACCGAGGCTTGCGGCCCGGCGGATTCCGAGCCGATCGGCTACCATTCCGCCCGGGATACAGAGAACGGCCGCGACTCCGAATGGCACCGTCAACGCGAGTTGGAACTGGCTGCGGGTAATACCATAGAGCTCCAGGATGTTCGGCTGGAGGGTTGGCATCACATACCACGCCATGGCGACCGAGAAGAAGACTGCCCATGCCAGGCCGAGAATGGTCCACCGCTTTCTGGGATACTCCCCACTCATCTCGGAATCGTCCCCGTCCTACCAGGGGGTGCTCGCTTCGCCGTCTTTGATACTGGATACTCTCCCGAATCCGGGCTACTCATCCTGAACCACGAATGATCGATTCATCCGGCCGTGGCAAAAAGTTACCGGCAATACTCGGGGACAGCGTGAATCTGTTCTTTCGGCGGCAAGCGAATGAATCCGAAGGGTCCAGGGCTGTCGTTTCGATATTACTTCGTCGGTCCTGGCCCAGATTGATATCACGCTCACGATGGGACTGTCAGTCGACACTTCTTCGCCAAAATCGCCTCGCTGGAACGGAACGCAGTCGTCCGAACGCTCAGGCGTTTTTGGTCGCGTCGATGACCGCCTGCAGGTTTTCAGCTGGTCCGCGATAGACCGTCGCACCGGGGGTCAGCAGGAACCCATCCGGGCCAGCGGTCACAATCAGATCCTCACAGTACTCTCTGACACCCTCGGGCTCTTCAAGTTTGAGGAGGGTCATCAAATGATCCGTTCGCGTTTGGTAGCGGGTTTTGGCTTCCGCATCGACAAAGCCGAGCCCCTCTCCGTTAGCCCAGGCTGCTAAACTAACCATCCCCGCCGAAACTACCGAATAACTCTGTTATAATCTCTGCTTAACGTGCGCAGGGGGCGGGGTCCGAACGGGGCATTCGTGGCTTATCCCCGCTCTGTCTTTCGGAAACGCTTTTGCTGCCTTGAGTAATTTTTCCCCGTATCCGAGGTCGAGAAGTCCAGCCGACAGAGACCTGACTCAGGCCATCGTTTTCGCACCAGCGTACACACACTGATCGATGATATCACAATCTGCACAGGAAAGCAACAGATCGGCTTGCTCGATGTCGGACCCGATCCCCATCGCGAAAGCCAGTGTCTTTGGTCCTCCC
>JAGXLJ010000051.1 GCA_018334775.1 Halodesulfurarchaeum sp. | reverse complement strand
ACAGCTCCCCGGCGAAGCCGGCCATCAGCGGCAGGCCCATGTATCCGAAGGCCGCCGCGGTGAAGACCGTCGCAGTCAACGGCATCCGGTCGGCGATCCCGGACAGGTCACCCACCATGCGCGTGTGGGCGACGTTGTAGATAACACCGACTGACATGAACATCAGCCCCGAGATGAGCCCATGGGCGACCATCTGGAAGGTCGCACCGCCGAGCCCGTAGAGGTTGTACGCGACCAGCCCGATGAGCACGTAGCCCATCGAAGAAATGGAGGAGTACGCAACAATCCGTTTGAGGTCTTGTTGGGCCAGCGCCAACATCGCCCCATAGATCACACTGATAACAGCGAAGAGAGCGATCGGAATCGCAAACTCGATCGCCTGGTCCGAGAGCATCGTGAAGTTGAACCTGAGCATCGCGTAGGTCCCCATTTTCAAGAGCACCCCGGCTAGGATCACCGACACCGGGGTTGGCGCCTCAACGTGGGCGTCCGGGAGCCACGTATGGAACGGAACCATCGGCACCTTTACCGCAAATCCGGCGAACATCGCGATGAAGGCGACTGCTTTCAGCGTCCCTGGCTGTATACCCGCTAGGGACCCAAGTTCGCCCGCGTGGAGCGATTGGGTAATCGTCGGTAGGTCAAGCGAGTTGACCGGGAGGCCAAACACCAGCGCAATGAACCCGATGAACATCACCAGGCTCGCCACGTTGGTATACACGAAGAACTTGATTGCGGCGTACTTCCGACGTGGACCGCCCCAGATGGCGATCAGGAAGTACATCGGGACGAGCACGAACTCCCAGGCGACGAACCATGCGAGGAAGTCAAGTGCGGTAAAGACCCCAATCAGGCTGGCTTCCATGAACAGCATCAACCCGTAGAACTGGGATTGACGCTCGTCGATCGGTGTCCAGGCTGACAGAATAGCGAGGCTCATCAACACCGTGGTCAGAACCACGAGCGAGAGCCCGATTCCGTCGACACCGACGTGATATCCGACCGAAAGGTCGCCAAGACTGATCCAGTCTGCTTGGGTTTGATACGCGATATCGCCACCGAGAAGCGCGTTCCCGGACCCGTCAAAGCCCAAGAACATGAGGAGTGCTCCAGCGAGGGGCAACAGACTCAGCCAGAACGCGAGCCGCCCGGCGATCTCTTCGTCTGCGAACATGACCGCAACGGCGCTTGCCACCGTCACGACGAGCAGTGCTTCGATCATCATTTAGAACCACCCCCCGATGAGGGCAACGACCAGAACGATGACCACGAGGCCGAGCGTGAGCATGGCCGCGTAGTTCGTCACCCGACCGGTCTGAAGCCGCCTGATACGTGAGCCGCTGAACAGAGCCAGGCTCGAAATGGTGTTGACCACACCGTCGATGATACCCTGGTCGAACTTGTCGGCGACCTGAGCGAGTGGCATCGTCACACCTTCTGCGAGCCAGACCTGGTATTCGTCCTGGTAGTAGTTGTTGTAAAGCAGGGTCTTGATCGAACCCAGCTTATCCGTGTGGGCAGTCGGATCCGGACCCCTGTAAAGGATCCAGGCCAGTCCGGCACCAGTAAGAGCCAGCCCTAACGACAGAGCTGCTGGCAGGAACGGTGCCAAATCTGCGGCATGATAGCCGGCTGCGGATTCGAGCAGGTGATGGTATTCGCCGAGTGTCACCGTCTGAATCCCGGATTCGAACCAGTGGTGGAGATACGTGATGTCCCAGCCAGTCAACTCCTTGACTGGGGCCATGTTGACGACGCCGACCGTTGCGGCCAGCGTTCCGAGCACCACGAGCGGGAACTTGACGTTCCATCGAACACTCCCTGGATCTTCGGCCGTTTCCGTCCGGGCCTCACCGTGGAAGGTCAGGATAACCATCCGGAAGGTGTAGAAGCCCGTAAACACGACCGCGATGAGCCCCATCGCGTACGCGAGGAGGAGTATCGGGTCGTTTAGCCCGTGAATCAGCGCCTCGTAAAGCACCTCGTCCTTCGACCAGAAGCCGGCGAACGGGAAGATGCCAGCCAATGCGAGCGAGCCTGAGAGGAACGTCCAGTAGGTCACGGGCATCTTATCTTTCAGACCACCCATGTCCCACATGTTCTCATTGTGATGCATCGCAATGATGACCGCGCCGGCCCCGAGGAACAGGAGCGCCTTGAAGATAGCGTGAGTCATCAGGTGGAAGGTCGCTGCAACGTAGCCACCGGCCCCCAAAGCGAGCATCATGTATCCGTACTGGGAGATAGTAGAGTACGCGAGTACCTGCTTGATCTCCCGTTTGACCATCGCCATTGTCGCTGCCATCAGCGCCGTAAAGCCACCGACCAATGCGATAAGTGCGAGTATCCGTGGGAGCTGTGCGTAGAAGCCGTACATCCGCATGACCAGGTAGACACCGGCTGCGACCATCGTCGCCGCGTGGATCAGGGCCGAAACCGGAGTCGGACCTTCCATCGCGTCAGGCAGCCAGGTGTGAAGCGGGAATTGAGCGGACTTCCCGATCACGCCACCCAGTACCAGCAGGCCGATAAGAGCGAACCACGTCTGGGGTTCGAGTCCAATCGTCCCAAGGAAGTCCGCAACGACCGGTGCCATCTCCCCACTCAGCGCCTCAGCGGTGAGTTGCGGGAAGCCTAATTCATCGCCTCGCGGTGCAAACAGCCCAGTCCCGAACGTCGCGAAAATGGCCACCACACCGATGAGGAAGAAGTAATCCCCGAAACGGGTGACCAGGAACGCCTTTTTGGCCGCGCTCGGCGGGCCCGGCTCGCGGAACCAGAAACCGATAAGAAGCCAGGAACACAGGCCGACCAGCTCGAAGAACATGAAGGCCATCAGAATGTTCGAGGCCATCACGAAGGCGAGCATCGAGAAACTGAACAGCCCCAACCCGGCGTAGTACCGTGGCAAGCCCGTCTCGCCCTCGTCGTTCATGTATCCGAGACTGAACACGTGCACAAGGAAGCTGATGAGCGCGACTATCACCAGCATGTACGAGGAGAGCGGATCGAGCAGGAGTCCAAAGGATAGGTCGAACGTCTCTCCCGCTAAGCCAGTCGTCCACGTGTATATCTCTTGGTTGTAATAGTGCTCTGTACCACTGACGGTGACCATAAGCCACCCGGACAAGAGCAGCGATCCGCCCGTTGCTATGATCCCCGGGACCGCGCCACCTTTCGGCAGTAATCGCGGAGTGAAATACCCAGCGAGTATCGCGACCACGAAGGAGGCAAACGGAAGCATCGGAATCGCCGCGGCGAAGTCAAATGCACCTACCATCTTACCACCTCATCGTTGCGGGTTCGGTTACGTCCACGTCCCTGAAGTTCCGGAACAGGACCAGGATGATCCCGATTCCGACGGCCACCTCCGCGGCCGCAAGGGCGAGGACGAACAAGCTGAACGTTTGGCCGGTCATGTTCCCCCACTGCGCTGAAAACGCGACTAGATTGATGTTGGCCGCGTTGAGCATCAACTCGACGGACATGAGGAATCGTAGCGCGTTCCGGCGAGTCAAGAGCCCGAACACACCGATGCTAAACATCGCAGCCGAGAGTAGGACGTAATACTGTGTTTCGACGACCATTATTCCTCACCTCCTTCCCGGCGGGCAAGCATCACGGCTGCTCCGAGTGCCGCATCCAGAACAAAGGCGACTGCCAAGAACGGCATCAGGAACCCCTCACTGGTAACGACTGGCGCCGCCCGTTCGAGATTGAACAGGGCGTAGCCAATACTTCGCGTGATTGCTGCACCGGCTTCAAACCCCTGTATCGGGCCGAAATTCGCCGAGAGTATCGCCACCGCCATTGCGGCAAACAACGCTAATGCTGCGAGCCCGGGCAGCACGTCGATGTTTTTCGAGAGTTCCGGTTTCGTCGTCATTCACCAACACCTCCTGGATCGCGTGTCAGCATCACCGCGAAGGCGATGAGAATCAAGACGCCACCGACATAGACGAGTATCTGCACGGCTGCAAGGAAGGCGGCCTTGAGCAGGAGGAAGTGAACGGCGACGCTCAGGAGTGCCGCGCCCAGGAACAATGCTGAGTGCCACACATCCTCGACAAGGACCACGCCCAGACTGCTCGCAATAGTCACAACTGCGAACAGCGCGAAGGTAAGCGACTCGATCATTGGTAATCCACCTCGCCGTCGCCTTCACCAACCCACGCTTCACGGTCGGATTCCCGGGCCTGGATTGGGTCCATGTCTTTGTACCACGGGACGTTTTTCAGCTGTTCTTTGTTGAACGCCAGATCGTGTTTGGTGTCACCTGTGAACTCGAAGTTCTCCGTGAGCAGGATTGCTTCGGTCGGACAGACCTCCTCACAGAGCCGACAGTAAATACACTGGCCGACGTGGAGGTTGTACTGTTCACCGTTGCGGTCCTCGTCCATCACGATCTGAATCGTATCGTTTGGACAGACACTTTCACATTGGCGACACCAGATACACCGTTCCTGGCTCCATTTGTGGACGCCCCGGAACCGGGGACTGACCTCGGGAGCCTGGTCGGGATACTCGACGGTGAACGTCTCGCCGCCGAGTGCATGTTTCATCGTCGTCGCGAGCGATTTGAGTACGCCTATCATACGATCACCCCGATGATCACGGCCGTCAGCAACAGGTTCACGAAGGCGAGCCCGAGCATTCCCTTCCAGCCGATATCAAGCAGCTGGTCGGGCCGAACCCGTGGGACCGCGGAGCGGGCCCACTGCGTAAAGAAGAACACACCCCAGACTTTCGCGATGAACCACACGATTCCGGGGATGAAGTTGAGCGCAGTGATGGGTGCGGTCGGACCGCCGAGGAACAGGGTCGTGATAATCCCTGCACCCAGGAAAATGTGGAGAAATTCGCCGAGATAGAACAGGACGAAATACACCGATGAGTACTCGGTCTGATAGCCAGCGACGAGATCATTCGGTGCTTCTGGAAGATCGAAGGGATTCCGTCCGATTTCGGCCAGGTTCGCGACCATGAACAGCGCGAACGCGAACGGGTTCACAAATCCGAACCACGCTGGCACCGTAATCGCACCGATGGAGAAGAGTTCTGCCGATTGGGCAGCGACGATGTCTGAGATCCGAAGCGACCCGGCAAACAGCACAACAGAGGCCCCAGTCAGTACGAGTGGGATTTCGTACGCGATGTTCTGTGAAACGCCCCGCAACCCGCCGAGCATCGAGTACTTGTTATTTGATGCGTACGCGCCAGAAACGATCCCAAGTGATGCGATCGATGAAACGGCGAAAAGATATACAAATCCGACTTGCGGGTCAGCAAGGTGGATCCCGCTCCCAAAGGGAATGACCGCAAATCCCATCGTCGCCGAGATGACGACCAGCATCGGACCGAGGTCCCACGCCGGTCGATCGGCGTTCTCGGGAACGATCAGTTCCTTCGTCAACAGCCGGATAGCGTCGACGGCGATCGTCAGAATCCCATAGGGACCAACCCTGTCTACAGAAATCCGGTCGGTGAACGCCGCTGTCAACTTCCGTTTCATGTACGGCCCGGCGAGCGCAGCGAATAGCAGCACAATCACCGCAACGAGTACCGAACCCAAGAGGCCAGCAATGACCTCGCCGAGAAGCCCCTCAAGGTTCAAGAGTCCCGAAATATGGTCAACGAGCGGTGCCGAGGAGGCCATTATCGGTCCACCTCCGCCAGCACGATATCGAGGCTGCCGATCGTCGCGACGAGGTCGGAAATCAGCTCACCCTCGGACATTTCGTGGAGGCCCGAGAGGTTAACGAAACTCGGCCCCCGGATCTTGAATCGGGCGGGTTCGTCCGTCCCGTCGGAGCGCATGTAAATACCGAGTTCGCCTTTCGCACCCTCGACCGCTCGGTAGATCTCTTGTCCGGCATCGGGCTTGAGACTGCGAGGCACATTTGCCTGGAGATCCCGCTCGTCCTCGGGCCAGTCCTCGAGGATGTCGATACATTGCTCGATGATTTTGGCCGACTCCTCTACTTCTCGCATCCGGACCATCAGTCGAGCGTAATTATCCCCGCCCTCGCGAGTTACAACGTCCCAGTCGAGTTCGTCGTAATACCCGTACGGGTCGTCCCGCCGAAGGTCATAATCAATGCCCGAGGCACGGGCAATCGGACCGGTGGCACCGTAATCCTTGGCCACTTCATGAGCGTAGTAGCCCGTGTCAACAGTCCGCATCTGGAAGAGTTCGTTCTGTGTGAGAACGTTGTGATACTCATCGGTCTTCTCCGGAACGGCGTCGAGGAACTGGCGAACCTTTTCGAAGAACTCCTCGCGTGGTTCAGGGAGATCCCACACGACCCCGCCCAGGCGGAGGTAGTTATACATCATCCGCTGGCCTGTCAGGTCCTCGAGGATGTCCATGACAATGTCGCGATCACGCATCGCGTACATGAACACCGCAGCGAAGTCACCCACGATATCGAGCCCAAAGGTTGCCACCGCAAGCAAGTGGGCCGAAATGCGGGTCAGTTCCGCGGACATCGTCCGGATTACTTGCGCGTATTCCGGCACCTCGATATCTGCAAGGTCCTCGGCCGCCCGTGCGTATGCCCATTCGTTGAGAATTCCGGCCGGGGTGTAGTCCCACCGGTCCGGATAGGGCATGATCTGATGGCGATACGTACTCTTCTCACACATCTGCTCCTGACACCGGTGTAAGTAGCCGATATCCGGATCCACGTCGGCGACCTGCTCACCGTCGAGGACCGTCTTCAGGTGGAGCACCCCGTGGGTCGCCGGGTGGTGGGGCCCGATGTTGAGAAACATCGTATCGAGGTCGTCGCCTGTTGCTTCGACCTCCATATCCTCCTCGATCGGATTCTTGTGTTTTTCGAGTGTGACGATCTGTGGTTTGTCCTGGTCGTAGTCCTTGCTCAAGGGGTGGCCCGTCCAACTCTGCGGAAGGAGAATCCGCCGCAAGTCAGGGTGTCCCTCGTAGTTGATTCCGACAAGGTCGTACGCTTCGCGTTCGTGCCAATTTGCCGTCGAGTAGACCGGCGTCGCGCTCTCATGACTCGGGTCGTCCCTCGGTGTCGGAACGATGACGCTCACTTCGGATTGGGCATCATCGTACTTCCGGAGATGATAGATGGATTCATACCGGTCATCGTAATCCTGCCCGGTAAGACTCGCCATATGATCGAACCCCTGGTCCTTCAGCGTCGATAACGCGTCCGTGACAGCATCGCCACGGACGACGAAAGCCTCGGCGTTGAGATGTGTTTCTCGATCGACGACGGCGTCTCCAAGCAGGTCTTCGAGGGCGTCGTAATCCACTGCTCCCGGTTCCGTCTCTTCAACGTCAGGTTCGTCCTGCATGCTCATGGTGAATCAGCCCAATTGTACCGCATAACAAGTGTCTCTTCGTCGATATCCTCCGCAAGCGAATCGACAACCTCGTCGCGTTCGAGATCCCCGAACTTCTCGAGTTCGTAAGGCTTCACCGTGACCGGCGATGACTCACCGTTCGCGATCCGTTCCTGGAGTTTCACGATGCCATAGACCAGTGCCTCCGGTCGCG
>JAGXLJ010000050.1 GCA_018334775.1 Halodesulfurarchaeum sp. | reverse complement strand
GTCGGGCACGGCCGGGAGACGGCTAGACCCGTCCGTTTGGCGGATGGAAACCCGGTGGGAATCCGGGCAACGCCCCGAGTTGACAAGACCCGGTGGGAATCCGGGTAACGCCGTCACAGGCCGTAAGGGTCGTGGAAAACGTCTCCCGTCCAGGCCTCAACCGTGTCGTTCCAATTTTGGGGTCAGGATCTTTTGAGCGAAGGCATTCCTTCCGCTACCCAAACTGTGACATTGAGCCGCACAGCTTTTCGGCGACGTGTTGTATGACCCCAATTCTCAAAGCGTGGAAATGCCAACCACTTCCATATGGTTGAGCCTGGACAGACCGCGGTGATCCATTATACTGCCCGAATGGTGACCGGGGCGGAAGCCGGTGAAATCGTGGATACGACGGTTGTCGACGTGGCGCTGGAAAGCGACGTCTATGAAGGGCATCGCGATTACGAACCGCTTTCCTTCGAGGTCGGAGCCGGTGAGGTGCTACAAGGACTCGACGAAGCGGTCCAGGAGATGGAACCGGGCGAGGAGCGGACGGTCGAACTCTCACCCGAGATGGCCTATGGCTATCACGACGCGGATCAGATCGTTTCACTCCCTCGATCGGACATCGAGGCCCGAAGCGAGACGAAGGCGGCTGAAGGGGAACTTGTTACCACCGATACCGGGGATTCGGGCTGGATTACTACTGTCACTGAGGACACCGTTGAAATCGATTTCAATCACGAACTCGCTGGCGAGCCCATCGAATGTGACATCCACCTTCTTGACGTCCGATAGCAGGGGCGAACTCAAAAAACAGCCCCGGTTTTCAGATGACCGTCACATCGACGCCGTGGGGCATGTACGCGTTATTTCCATATCCCTTCTGATTCCACGGATACGTGTCGTTCATGATCCGTGCCTTATTCGCGGCGTCTGCGTCTTGATCCGAAATCGTCGCTGGCTGGGTAAATTCATTGTCGTCGGTGGCTCGTGAGACAATGGTGTAATCGCCCGGTTCGGGGTCCCACATGTACCTGAAGAGGCGCCAGGAGTAGGGCCCGATGGTCGGGCGCATGAATTCGGCCTCGTTCCAGGTGTCTCCGCCGTCGGTCGAGACCTCCACTGACTCCACGTCGTCGTCGCCGCCCCACGCCACCCCGATAATTTCGATGGAGCCATCGACACCGTGAGTGACTGTTTCGCCATCAGTTGGGAACCCGACAATCGATTTGACCAATTGATCGTAGAGATACGGGTGATCGATCTCCGCACTTTCCATCTGGCCCTGGGTATCGAACTCCGAAATCTCCTCGTTGAAGTTCGGCCCCTCGACGTTGTTGCCGAATATGCGGTAGGAATACTGCTGCCAGTGGGTGTACAGTCGGCCGTCGTTGGGCTCCCAGGTCTCGTTCGGATAGACCATTTTGTCCATCACGTGCATCCGGGAGACCCACTTCACGTTGTTATTCCCGTACCACCCGGGCACGATGAACCGGACCGGGAACCCGTGATCCGGTGGGATCGGGCGCCCGTTCATTTCGAACGCCAGCATGGCGTCCTCCATGACCTTCTCCATCGGGATCGACCGAGTGAAGATGTCTTCACCGTCCGGTGCTTCCCCACCCATCACGGTGAGCCACTTGTCTTCCCCTGTCTCTGCCCCGTAGGCGTCCAGGACTGCGCTTACTGGGACGCCGGTCCACTCGGCGTTGCCAACGGCACCGAATGACCACTGGTTCCCACCCACTTGGGGATCGAAGTAGGACCGTCCGTTCCCCGAACACTGCATCGTATGGAACACTGTCTCCGTGGGGAACTCTCGTTTCAGCTCGTCCATCGACAGTTCGACATCACTATCGACGAGGCCGTCCAGGGTAACCGACCACTCGTCCTCGTCGATCTCCGGCGTGGGGTAGTGGTTCCGGATGTAGAACTCCTCTTCCTGGGTGACCATGTTGGTATATGTCGAGTGGGAGGCGGCCTCGGCGTTTTCTGGTTCAGGAGAGAGGATTCGCAGCCCAGGATACTGTTCTTCCAAGCTCGGCTCAGTGTCGGGCTCCGTTGTCGTCGTGGTGGGGGCTGGTTCTTCTGTTGTCGTGGCCTCGCTATCAGCTCCGTTCCCGGCACAACCGGCCAGGAGGCCCGCGACTGACATCCCCCCGGCTGCTCGGAGGAACTTCCGCCGTTTGAGATATTTGTCACGACTGGAGGGTGATTCGCCTTGGTTTTGGGAAGTTGTGTCACCACGACTCATGTTACATTTTACCATACTATTGCCCAGCATATTAAGGTTTTTCTTATAGGCCCCCATTTATGGGGTCAATCACGTCTCACGAACGAGGAGTAATCGGAGAACCGCCGAAGCTATCTATTCGCTGACGATAACTGTCCCGACCATCCCTTGACCGGCATGTGGGGTGCAAACGTACACGTATTCACCCGGCACATCGAAGGTATTGGAAAAGACCGTGCCCACCTCATTGAGCGAGAAGTGGCTGTCGCCCTCGTAGGATGCAAACGGTTCTGCACCGTCCGGATTTTCGCATTTTGGGGACGCTTCTGGCTTGCTGGTAACGTTGTGACCTTCGGATTCGAACTCCCATTCGACCGTTTCGCCAACGCTAATTTCGACTGTTTCCGGTTCGTATCGGAGCTTTTTCTCGGGGCCGACGGCCACTGTGGGGGTTTCCGACTTCGATTCGTCCGTCGTGGGTTCTGCATCCGACGATCCGCCGGAACACCCGGCGATCGGGACAAGTGCTGCCCCTGCGCCGACGCCTTTGAGGAACTGCCTGCGATTAACCATACACATATTTTTTCAGTGACACTGATACCTGTTCTGGCGGGTGCGAACGTTTCCCCATCTTACCATGGGTCGAGTGCCGACATATGCTCTGCGTTTACGTGGTAATTGGAGTGCTACCGGTTTCCCGGTAAAACGTATTCCAAAAATACATGCGTATGTCTCCCACACTTTTGTGCATGGTTGAGGTCTCCCAGGACGTGTCCGGCACCTTTTTGACTGAGCGGCAGGTCGCGGTCATTCGCCGGCGCGAAGATGGAGCAACGGACGAGGAGATCGCCACGGCCCTCGATACGACTGTCGCTGGGGTCGAACAACTCGAAGAAACCGCGCTCGAAAACATCCAGCGGGCATATCGGACGGTCAGGGTGGCCGAATCGCTTCGGTCCGACGTCCGCGTGCAGGCCGAGGCCGGGATGGCGCTTCTCGACGTGGTTCGGGAACTCCGGTCAGCAGGGGACCTCGCCGGAATACAACTCGGGACGACCGAGTCCCGGTTACACGACGAACTCGCAGAAATCCTGGAACCGGTTCGGCAGAACAACACGCTTACCGAGGACGTCGAGTTGGCTATCGACAACGACGGAGCAGTAAGCCTGGCGAAACGGAGCCAATCCGTTTCTTAAACCCGTCGTTCAAGAGCCCCATTCCGTTTGCAAACCGACTGTTCGGAAATGCATATTTTTGGCGTTCGGGACCAATTACTTAATGTATGACAACCCTGTCTGACATTGACCTTGGATACGTCGCACTCGGACGGACCGGAATTCAGACGAGCGAACTCCAGTTCGGGACCTGGCGATTCGGGAAAGAGACGGCCGAAGGAAACATCGAAATTGGCGAGGACAGAGCCTACGAACTGCTCAATGGCTATGAAAGGGCCGGGGGTCGGTACATCGACACCGCCGACATTTACGGTGGTGGCCAAAGCGAGGAGTGGATCGGCCATTGGCTCGAAGACAGGGAGCGGGAGCGATTCACCATCGCCTCGAAGATCTACTGGCAGATCCGGGACGGTGATCCCAACAGTCGCGGGACGAACCGGAAGAACGTTCGTCATCGCATCGACGAAATCCTCGACAGACTTGGTACGGACTATATCGACGTCCTCTATATCCACCGGTGGGACGACGCGACGACGGCACGCGAGATGATGAAGACGCTTAACGGTCTCGTGGAGGCGGGCAAAGTCAATTACCTCGGGGCTTCGACGCTGCGCCCGAACGCCTGGAAAGTCATTCGCGCGAACGACATCGCCCGGGAGCAAGGGTGGGAGCCGTTTACCGTGGTCCAACCCCGGTATAATCTCGTCGACCGGGAGATAGAGGGTGATTACCTTGAAATGGCACGCCACGATGAACTGGCAGTCTGTCCCTGGAGCCCGCTCGGACAGGGGTTCCTCACCGGCAAGTACACTCGCGATGCGGGTGCAACGGCCGAATCCCGAGCCGCTGAGGCAAGTCACTTCGAGAACTCCTACCTTACGGAGACGAACTTTCTCGTCCACGACGAACTCGACGCCGTGGCGGAGGAGGTTGCTCGGACCCCCGCCCAAACGGCTCTTGCATGGCTGATGCACCTGGACGGCGTCACGGCCCCGATCGTCGGGGCCCGAACGGTTGACCAACTCGAAGAGAACCTGGGAGCGGCGTCGATCGATCTGGCATCGGACCAGGTCAACCGGCTGTCCGAGGCTAAACCGGGTCCCTACGACGATTTGTAGACCGGAGACCGGTTTTCTCTTCCCCTAATCCGAGAGCGATCGTTCGGTGACCGGGATACCTTTGCTGGAAAGGTGATGCATTTGCTGGAGCGCGAAGTCCGCCTCCCGGGATCCCTCCGTTGCGAGGACGACCACCTCCGCGTCCCCCGAGGGCCGCATCAGGCGTCCGGCCCGTTGGGTCCCTTGGCGGCGGGACCCGCCTAACCCAGATGCAATCACGGCGAGTTCCGCATCAGGCAGATCGATGCCCTCGTCACCCACCCGAGAGACGATGACGGTTCGTTCATCACCCCGGCGGAACGCCTGAAAGAGTCGCGCCCGTTCAGCATGCGGCGTATCGCCGCTAATGAACGGCACGTCGAGTTCTGCGGTGAGGTCACTGCCCTGGTCGAGGTATTCCACGAAGACGAGGGCTTGGGAATCGGGCCGTTCGTCAAGCACGTCGCGAACAGCCTCAATCTTCGCTGGATTCGTCGCTGCGGCCTGATTCTTCTGGTGGGTACTTGTTTCCGCGTACTCCCGTTTAGCCTGTTCGTCCCGCCATGGGACGTATCTGATTTCGACGCTGGGCTGTTCGACGAATCCTTCGTCAAAAAGGGTGTCCCAGTCGGTCCCGATTGGTGGCCCGATCAGTGTGTAGATGTCCCGTTCGCGGTCGTCCTCTCTGAGCGGTGAGGCGGTGAGCCCCAACCGGTGACGACCCTGGAGGTTGGCCGTCGACCGGTGGATCGGGGCGGGCACCCGATGGGCTTCGTCGTAGATGATAAGTCCCCAGCGACGACTGTCGAAGAGTTCCCGGTGGCGATCCATGCTCGCAATCTGGTAGGTTGCAATAGTGACCTGGCGTATCTGTTTTTCCCCGCCATGAAACTCGCCGATCTGGTCGGGTTCGAGATCGGTATGCCGGAGCAATTCGTCGCGCCACTGGCCGGCCAGTTCACGCGTTGGCACGAGAACCAGTGTTTCTGCTTCCAGGGCAGCGAGAATTCCGATTGCAGCGACCGTTTTACCGCTCCCGGCCGGGCCGACCAGCACGCCCGATCCGGCGTCTAGAAATCGTTCGAGCCAGTCCTCTTGATACCCTCGAAGTTTCACCTCACGCGAGACGTCGAGTTGATCACCCTCGTCCAAGTCACGTTCGTCCTTTACGGGGTAGCCGGCGTCATAGAGGACGCGTTTGATTTCGGCTTCGGCACCCTCTACGACCCAACTCGTGGCGTCGTCGATCGGGCCGTGGAGGTGTTCGTCGCCGAGTTCCTCGCGGGCTACGTTGCCCATGAGCGAGTCACTCGCTGCTTCGAGGACCGTGTATCCCTCATGGTGTGTGTGGAGGAGGAACTGTCTGGCGCGCTTCCACTGGGATTCGATCCACTCCTCGAGTTCAGGTTCTTTCCCGCCGAGAACCTCGCGGACAGTCGAGCGCAACGAGGTATACGAATCGTGTGGAGCGGCCCAAACGTCTTCCCGCCGGATTTCGTACCGATAGCCAGCCTGCCCATTCGTATCGGCCAGCCTGGCGAACTGGGAGAGTTGTGCGCGGGTGAACTGCTTGGGCTGATCGACGACGATTTCGTGGCGATCCGGAAACGGAATCACACGCTCGCGGGTGCTTGATTTGGCCCACTCGTGGGCGAAAAACACGACTGGGTCCCCTTCCACGGAGTGTTTCGAGACCTGCGACCGATTGACGAGCGTTTCCAGCAGGTCGGCGGCTTCGGCCTGCGAACAGTCGATGGCCAGCGCGACATCACTCGCTGTGAGGACGGGTCGTTCCATTGCCTCCACGGCGTCTCGAAACGCCTCCAAAGCCTGGTCCGGGTCGTTCACGGGGATGTCGTCAGAGTCTGACCGAGTCACTGTCCCAGCCTTGACGGTCAGGCTAAATAAGCCCGTTACTCGGACCGGCCGTGACGAGCACAAGGGCTATTTCCGGTGGTCCAATACCTTGGACCGATGATTGACGTTGTCGTTGTTGGGGCCGGCCCCGTCGGTGCGCACTTCGCCCGCCGAGCCGCAGAACAGGGCCACGACGTGGTGGCCTTTGAGCGTGGGAAAGTGGGCGAACCCCTGGCTTGTTCAGGGCACGTGAGCCGCGACCTGTGGGAGTTTCTACCTGAGGGGGCGACGGCGGACCTGCGACAACACGAGATCCGAGGCGCCCGCTTCCATCTCCGTGAGGAGAGTGAGCGATCGTATCCGTTCTATCGGGACGAACCGATCTCCAACGTCATCGACCGCGTGGCACTTGATAGGAAGCTGGCCGATCTGGCGAGCGCGGCAGGGGCATCGATCCGAACGAACCACACGGTCACCGCAGTGACGGAGCATCCGGATTCGGTCTCGCTCAAGGTCCAGGGTCCGGATGGGGCAACACAGGTCGAGGCTCGAGTGGTCGTCGGAGCGGACGGTCCCAAATCGACCGTGGGACGGGAATTAGGGCTTCCTGCTCCCAACGAATTGCTGGTGGGAGCACTCCAGCACGTTCCCGAACCCGATCATAGCGATTTCGTCGATGTTATGTTAGACATTCCGAGGTTTTTCGGCTGGCGGATTCCCCGTGGGGAGGCTGGCGTGGAGTACGGGCTCGCAGCTCCACCTGACTACGACGTCGTGGGTCGTCTTGAGGGTTGGTTGGAGCGTGAGGATGCAACCGCGGGACCCAGGTTTAGCGGACACGTCCCCATCGGGCCCCCAAAGCGTGTCCATACGGACCGGGCGATTCTGCTCGGGGACGCTGCGGCCCAGACGAAACCGTTCACGGGAGGTGGAATTCTCTACGGGTTGCGTGCCGCTGAAATCGCGGCCGAAGTCCTCGACCCGCTTGCTCCGGACACTGCGGCCTACGAACACGCCTGGCGAGCGGAACTCGGAACAGAAATCCGGCTGGGGACGTGGATCAGACGGGGATACTCGTTTCCGGATCCGCTCGCACGGCTCGGTTTGCGTGCCTTTTCCGGGGAAATCGGCGTGCACATGGACGAGCCGACGTCGCTGTTCTCCCGCGAGGCGGTTGCAGCGCTGTTCCGGTGAGTTAGAATCCGAGCAACCCTTTCAGCCAGCCGATCCT
>JAGXLJ010000049.1 GCA_018334775.1 Halodesulfurarchaeum sp. | reverse complement strand
TGACCCTCATCACCGTTTCCGTAATGGTGTGCGATTTTCCTCACCTTAGTCGAATAACACAAAAGTGCAAGTGTTGGTAGCCTCTTCAATTAAACAGTATGGAAAGCGACCCTCCCGAATCACCTCGATTCCCTCAAACATCGGGAGTAGGTACTGTATCAGCGGATGATTTGACCTCTATCAATCGACTTTCCTTCCTCACCACTATCGGGGCGGTAGCAGGTGCAACCTCGATAGCTGGATGTTCGACTTTCGACCATGAAAGTGACGCTGCCACCACGGAGATGAGCGACGAGCGTGCTCGGGAACTTGCAGAGCAATTTGCGCCGACTCTGTACTTTGACGAGCACGAACAATGGTTCCCTACCGATCCTCGTGCCTACACCAGGGCGAACGGGGAAGAGACAGTTGTAGATGGATTCGAAGCTCTTGATGGATATACTGAGGGCTCGAAAGAATCTGATGCGCCACCGGATCCCACAGTATTTTTCCACGCGATGGAGTACGAAGACAGTCCACTTGCAGTCGTGCAGTTCTGGTACTACTCAGTGTTCGACCAATTCACAACCAACTTTCACTGGCACGATTGGGAGGTGCTTCACGTGTTCGTCGATACGGACTCAGGGGAGCCACAATTGTACGTTGGCAGCTCACACTCCGGTAGTGTCCCCAACAACGAGTTTCTTGACCCCGAAACCCAGCAAGTGCCACGAATACTTTCGGAACTCGGGTCCCACTCCAGCGCATTATCGGTCAACGACGTGGCGGACAGATTCCAGCGGCTCCCGATTGATGGCACGATCGCGGACATAACCAACAGCGCGATAGAGAGTATCGAGAATATCGCGAATATTCCCCTAGCGTATGGCCTTCCACGGGACGAGGGATCACGGCTTCCCTACGTTGTTCCCGAGTTAGATGACAAACCGCTCTACGAGCATGGCCAACTGCCATCTGTCAGTCGGGACGACCTCGTTGCAGAGGAGCTGACGATTCGGTCCTTCGCAGACCTCACCTCCCCACCGGGAGACCTCGCCGACCGGTCGACTGGAGTGGTCTTCCAATCTGCCGGTCGAGATGAGGAAGTGGGTGATGTCGAATACGACCTCGTACCCACCAGGGAACTCGAACACATTACTGACTTTTCCGGGCCACAGCTCAGCTTCGAATTTGCTATTCCAGCATTCGCTGAAGACGCAATTGCAAGTCACATCTCCACCACTGGTGTCCCGTGGGAGCAACCGCGATACAACGATCCTGCTGCAGATATTTCCGATTCCAACCACCGCGCGGTTCTGGCTGACAGGTATAGCGCCATCGCCGAACCAGCCTCGGTCAATACTGTCATCACCAATGTCACTGAAGCGATTTCATCCGACAAGGCCCCAGATGGGGAGGGAGTCACTACTGGAGACCTCTCCGTGGAATCGATAGCACTCCTGGAAAGTAACGCCGAAGCGGTACCAACGTTCAATGGAATCGCTGTTGTTCGTGATGTTCAGTCCGGGGAACATCGGCTGACAGTGAACGCTCCGGGCGCTGAACCACATAGCGAAACGCTTGTAATTTCAACGGATGGGAGTGGGCCAACGAGTGCAGGCGCCGAGGGAAACGTCCCACTCGTGGCCCGGGAAAATGCCATGAAGCTAGAGGTGGGGACGAATGAAAGCGAAACTGATCTGACAGACCTCGTCCTTGAAGACGACTTTGCAGGCCGACTTTATGACGCTCCTCTCGATGGTCCAGATGCAGTGTATGTCCACCGGGGAGGGGCGTATACAACCGAGGTGAGGGACGCCGAAGGTGAGGTTGGTGCCTACCGGATCAATCCGTCCACTGAGAATTACGTCCGCCTGGAAGCACCCCGAACTGGGAAAGAATCACTTTCGAATTATCTTGCGGATATCGCCGGGGAAACTGCCACAGCGGTCGAGGCGGCCGGCACCGGAAATGAGACCGGGGATACCACAAACGGTGGCACGTCGGGGGGCCAAAACAATGCGATCCAGGGGCTCACCGAGGCCTTGGAAGCTGTCGTAGAAGCGGCTCAGCGTGCTGCCAATGATGCCGCCAACGGTAACAAAAAACAGGCCAACCAAAATCTGGATACAGTTATAGAGCGTCTGGAACGTGTGCAGAATCGGCTCGATGAAGCAGCCGAGGACCTACCGAAGGATCTTGAACGGGCCATCGGCCATCGGCTCGACCAATCCCAAAAGCGATCCAATCAAGCGTTGGCCGCAAAGAAACTGTAATTTACGGGTGTTCACAGTGCTAATTGGGCGCTCTGGAAGACCGTAGATAGAACAAATCTACCATGAGATCTAAAACAAACTTGGACGGCGAGAGGGCTTATTTCCCTATTGCCGGTTCACACCAAGTAGAATCTATCGGTTCAAAAGACAGAGCCGCCAATGACCAATACGTCATCACGAGAGAGGTGCCTAGCAAGACCGATTTACCGGAATCTGGGACGGTGATCGAATGGGTCTTTGAGACTCGGAATTCCCCGCAGTATACGGTTCCTAAGACTGCAACCCTACACCAGGAGTCTCAAAAATCGTTTAGCGCCAGACCAAGAAGTTTGATCCCACAACCGAAATTATCCAAACGTACCTGGAAACACTCGGCTTTAAATAGATGATTCGAGCGTTTTTACGGGGCTTACATAGTGGTCCCGTTGCGGAACAGCTTCAACGGTTCGTCGTCGTCGGAGTGCTTGCCGCAGGGATTCAACTGCTCTTACTCTGGCTGCTCGTGGATTACGTCAGACTGAATTATCTCGTGGGAGCTCTGATCGCCATCGAATTGACCATCATTCTTCAATACATGATCAACAATGTTTGGACCTTCAAAGCCGCAAAGATCAGGGGTCGAAGGCAGTACTTCGTTGGCCTATTGAAAACTAATGTGGTCCGTGGGACAGCCATTCCGATTCAACTGGTCCTCCTCTTCGCCCTGGTTGAATTCGGCGGAATTTCGTACCTCTTGGCGAACGCTGTTGCTATCCTCATCAGCGGTGCCTATCGGTTCTACCTCGATTCACGATGGACGTGGGACCAGTAAACTACCCTTTCCTACTTAGCTCGGGGGCAATAGCCCCGCTCGTTCGATGAGGGGAGGTGTTTTATGTGGACTTCCATTCTACGCCTCGACACAAGGCCCCCCTGGACCGGCCCAAAACCCATTTATGGGCGGAACTTAGCCAAAATATGGCCGCACAGTCCTCAAAGGTAAGAGGGGGATCTGTTCAGACCAGACAAATATTAGCAAGTGCAGGTCTTGGCGGTATCGCAGGTATCATCGGATACCTGCTCTCTTTTCTCCTCGTCGATGGCGAAGCACGTAGTGTAGCCATTGAAGTCGCGGACTGGAAACTGGTCGGCTGGTACTTCTTTAACGGGCACTTGGTAGACGTAGAAGCGACAGGCTCAATTGGGGAATTTGGTGGGAGCGAAACCATCAATTTCATCGCCCAGTCGAGCGCAGCAAGCGCCGGCGTTATATATCTCGTTCCACCGCTTGTACTACTTGGAGTCGGTGGCTTACTGGCCGCCCGCCTCGACGCGAGAGATTTGGGTGAGGCTGTATTCGCTGGCGCACCTGTCGCAATCGGCTATGTCGTGGTAATGACTGTTGGAGCAGTGCTCACCCAAGCGAGTACCGAAGCGAGTTTCGTCGGTGTCGACGTGAGCGGATCTATCGGTCCACAATTCCTACCGTCGGTTCTGTTGGCCGGTGTGGTGTATCCACTCGTATTCGCCACGGTTGGGGCGATTATGGTTCTGATAATCCGCTCCGATTGAGGTGTCAGATGCGAAAATAGCCGGATTCCTCAGGAACTCTTACGCAGACTTATGGCTTCCAGAAACCGTCTACATTGAACATCGCAGACTGCAATTCCAAAAGCGATTCCTTGCATGTAACAGGTATTCTCAAAGAATTGGCCATGGTTCTGGAGAAAAGTTAGAGAAGGCACATAAACTGCTTTCGAGTGAAAGACTTTGATATTTACTATTTTAGGTGTAAATATGCATGTATCGCAGCCAAAGCACGGTTCCCACTCCACAAAAATGAGTCTCACCGGCTATCTCTCAGACTGTAATGTCCGGTTGGAGCTTGAAGACCCGTTGGCAACTGCACTGAACCGTTTCAATTGCCCACTTACTGCTCGTCACATCGGGGTGATCGGATGAAAATCTTGGCCAAATACGAGTTTGACGAGTTGGTAAACAAGTGGATTGCCGAAGATCCTCGTGAAGTCGTGGGGGCAACCCACGATGGAACAAAATTCGTCTTCGATGATATAGACGACGCTGAGGAGCTGCGTTTGGACTACGATCTCACAATGCTTTCCCCGAAGAAGTATTTCTTCCCTCAGCGTGAGCGACTCGTCCAATACGATACGAACGAAAACGATTACGCGATGGTCCAAGATTGGAGCGAAGAAAGTCGGATCATCGTCGGGATTCACCCGTATGACCTCGTCGCAATCGAACAACTAGATGACATTTTCATTGATGCCCAGGGTGATGAGCCGTATCGGCGAAAACGTGAAAATTCCGTCCTCATCGGTGTGACGATGCAATCTGTGTCCGAGCATTCCTTTGCGGCCAGCATGGGAACGGCTCGGACCGAAACAGGATACGACCTCCTTGTGACAGAACTGGAAGACACCTATGCCATAGAAATTGGGTCCGAGAAAGGAAGTGGCCTGCTAGAAGAGGCTCCCACCAAGGAAGCTTCTTTGGAGGAAGTTGAGGCAGTTGAAGAACAGAAAGCGGCGGTCGAATCGAAGTTCGAAAAAGGAATCGAGTTTTCCCCCAAACAGCTTCCGTCTCTCCTTAAAGAAGGCTATGACGCAGTCGAAGTATGGGACGAATACGCCGACGGGTGCCTCTCCTGTGGCACCTGCAACGTCGTTTGTCCCACGTGTTATTGCTTCAATGTCGACGTCGTCGATTACATGACTGACGAAGTTGGCGAAACACGTCGCCGTTGGGACGGATGTCTCCTCGAAGAATTCGCAGCGGTCGCAGGCGGTGAGAATTTCCGTGAGGAACGAGTGGCCCGTCACCGGCATCGCCTGATGCGAAAGGGTAACTACCTTTACGAACGGTTCGGCGACATCGCCTGTGTCGGCTGTGGTCGCTGCACCAAACAGTGTGTCGCAGACGTTGCCGATCCAAGTGAAATTTACAACGAACTATGGAGGAGTGTCAATGCCTGAAAAAATCGAAGCGACCGACCATGGACCAGTTCATTACGAACCGGAACCGGCGACACTCGTCCGCCGTGAAGCCTTCACAGACGGGGATTCGGTGTTTGCCTTCGAACTCCAAGAGCGCGACACACTCGGGCATTTACCAGGCCAATTCGTCCAGTTGTTCATTCCGGGTGTCGGGGAGGCACCGTTTTCGGTGAGTTCCTCGCCGACTGACGAAGGCCCTTTCGAACTGTGTATCAGGGAAGTTGGTAAGGTCACAAACGCGATTCATGACCTAGAAGTCGGAGATACAGTTGGGATTCGTGGCCCATTCGGCGAGGTTTGTGACATCGAAACGTTTGCGGACAACGACGTGCTCTTCATCGCGGGAGGAATCGGTCTGGCACCGCTCCGTTCGATGATCAATTACGTCTTGGCACACCGAGACTGGTTCGATGATGTGACTGTTCTCTACGGGTGCAAGGAACCAGCGGAGATGCTTTACCCAGCGGAAGTTAGACAGTGGGAGCAGTCCGATATCATCGATTTCCGAATGACAGTCGACGGAGTACCCGAGGGCCAAACTTGGGACGGGAACGTTGGCGTTATTACGACACTCATTCCTGGGCTGAATCTGGACCCCGAGAACACGTACACGGTTGTTTGTGGGCCACCGGTTATGTTTCAGTTCGTCCAGCAGGAACTTGATGAAAAAGAAATTCCCCACGAACAGATCTACCTCTCCCTCGAACGGCGAATGCATTGTGGAGTCGGACTCTGTGGCCATTGCCAGATCAACGATCTCTACGTCTGTCAGGATGGACCCGTCTTCAACTACGAAGTCATCAAAAATCGCCCGGAGGCACTCTCATGAGCCAGACAAAGATGAAACCTCGCGTTGCCTTCTTCGACTTTACCGGGTGTGAAGGCGATCAGCTACAGATCATCAACTTGGAAGAAAAACTCCTCAAACTTGTCGAAATCGTCGATATCGTCAGTTTCAGAGAAGCGACCTCGGCACACAGCGACGACTATCAAATCGCGTTCGTTGAAGGGTCTATATCGAGAGATCACGACGCCGAACGACTCGAGGAGATCCGATCAAATGCCGATACCCTGGTCGCACTCGGTTCATGTGCAACGATCGGAGGCATCAACGCAGTTCGAAATTCCCAAGATTTCGATACCGTACAGAAACGGGCTTATGGCGACGATGCCGACCGAATCGATTCGTGGGAGGATGCCAAGCCAGCCGCTGAGGTGGTCGAGGTCGAATACGAGATCCCAGGGTGTCCGATAGATAAAGACGAATTTCTTCGTGTCGTGACAGACCTCGTTCAGGGCCGGGAACCGTCCCTCCCGAAATATCCTGTTTGTCTCGAGTGCAAACTGAACGAAAACACCTGTGCATTCCTTCGGGAAGATATCTGTCTTGGTCCAGTGACACGCGGAGGATGTGACGCTGTCTGTGTCTCGGAAGGGACACGCTGTTGGGGGTGTCGAGGACTCATCGACAATCCGAACGAAAATGCAGCGTTCGATGTGTTAGAAGAGCACGGACTATCAGTTGAAGAAGTCACTGAGTTCTACAACATGTATTTCGGCTGGCAACAGACAGCGGAGGTCGAACAATGACTGAAATACAGATCCAAGACGAACTCGTTGCCCGGGTCGAGGGACATGGAAACATCGTCGTAAACGTCTCCGATGGCTCACTCGAGGATTGTGAGTGGCAAGTCGTCGAGTCCCCACGGTACTTCGAATCGATGTTCGTGGGGAAGGACTTCGAAGCGGTCCCGCACATGACGTCCCGAATCTGTGGAATTTGTTCGGCAAGCCACGTCAATTGCTCGCTCAAGGCTGTCGAAGACGCCATTGGGGTCTCGATAACCGACCAGGACACGCGACTTCGAAAGCTGGCGCTCAATGCTGAGATCCTTCAGAGTCACGTCCTCCATCTAGGGTATCTCGCCCTTCCGGACCTGATGGACTCGAAATCCGTCATTCCACTCGCGGATACGCACGAAGACGAGGTGCGAACCGTCATTCGCCTTCACAAGCGTGCAAACGAAATGCTCGAAACGATCGCTGGCCGATCAGTCCATTCCCAACGACTCATCCCAGGCGGGTTTTCGAAAATCCCATCGCGTTCGGAACTCTCAGAGCTACGAGAGTCACTGGAGGGGGGGTTTGAAGACCTTGATGCCGTTGCAGAATTACTCGCCGAACTAGCCGATCAACTTCCAGATTTCGAACGAGAGACTGAGTACATCTCGCTGACACATCCTGACGAATATGCACTCTATGAGGGGACACTCTACTCTTCAGATGTGGGAAAACTGACCAACACCGAGTACGAATCTGTCGTGAACGAATACGTAACCGACCAGTCGATCCCCC
>JAGXLJ010000048.1 GCA_018334775.1 Halodesulfurarchaeum sp. | reverse complement strand
GGGAGACAAGCCATCTCAGGTACATCACCAATATCGTCGAGTCCCAGGATTCGACCTTGATTTTCGTCAACACCCGCCAAACCGCCGAAGCGCTGGGCTCGCGGTTCAAAGAAATGGGCGCGAATATCGGTGTCCACCACGGGTCGCTTGCAAAGGGGTCCCGAATTGAGGTCGAGGATCAGTTCAAAGCCGGTAAATTGGACGCACTCCTGTGTACGTCGTCGATGGAGTTGGGGATCGACGTGGGCCGGATCGACCACGTCGTCCAGTATTCGAGCCCAAGAGAGGTCGCACGCCTACTCCAGCGGGTCGGTCGGGCCGGTCACCGCCACGATACAGTGTCCTACGGAACGGTCGTCACGGGGCACCCGGATGACACCTTGGAAGCACTCGCGATCGCTCGCCGTGCTGGGGAAGGAGCCGTCGAACCGGCCGAAATCCATCACGGGAGCCTGGACGTTGTGGCCAACCAAGTGGTCGGCCTCGTGATGGACGGCGGCGAAATCTCCGCCCGTGGCGCCTACGAAATCCTCACGAACGCCTACCCGTTCCGAGACCTCGAGCAGGAGACGTTTAAAGCGGTCATCCGCGAACTCAACTCGAATTACATCCTCTGGCTCGACGAGGAGGCAGACCGGTTGGAGAAGTCCAGTGGCACCTGGAAGTATTACTACCGAAACCTGTCGATGATTCCGGACGAAGAGACCTACGAGGTCTTCGACATTGCTAGTGGGACCCAGGTCGGCACCCTGGACGAACGGTTCGTGGTGAATTTCGCCGAACCGGGAGCCTCGTTCATCCAGCGGGGAGACATGTGGCGGATCTCCGAGATCGACGAGGACAAAGAGCGAGTTGAGGTGTCCCCAATCGAGGACCCGTCAGGCGAAGTCCCCTCCTGGACCGGGCAGGAAATCCCGGTCCCCTACGACGTGGCCCAGGAGGTCGGAGAGTTGCGAGGGGGCGCCGCCGACCAGTTCGAAACCGGAGCGCCGACTGAAGCGGTCGCCGCGGATCTTTCTGGCCGGTATCCAGCCGCCACAGACACAATCGAGCGAGCACTCGAGCGAATCGAACGCCAGGTCGACTCGGGAGCACCACTGCCAACTGACTCACGCCTCCTCATCGAGTCCCAGGGCGGGACAGTCGTCCTAAACGTCTGTGGCGGCCTCAAAGGCAACGAGACAATCGGTCGGCTGCTCGCGGCGTTGCTCGGGCAGCAAACCGGTTCCTCTGTCGGACTCGAGGTCGATCCCTATCGTGTCGAACTCGACGTTCCCCGAGGGATTCGAGCGAGCGACGTCCAGGAGGTGCTCAACTCGACGGCACCAGAGCACGTCGGACCGCTTCTGGAATTGAGTCTGGATGGCTCCGAGACGCTGAAATTCACGCTCTCGCAGGTCGCCGCCAAATTCGGTGCACTGAAACGCTGGAAGGGAGGCGACGGTGTCTCGCTCAATCGGGTGATGGCTGCGCTCGAAGACACCCCCATCTACGACGAGGCCGTTCGAGAGGTCTTTCACGAGGCCCTCGACGTCGAACGGGCAAGGACCGTCCTCGTAGCCCTCCAATCAGGTGCTATTGACCTCGAACTGATCGGCGAACGGACTGCAATAGGCACCGGCGGGCGGCAGAGCGGCTCGGAACTCCTGACACCTGAAAACGCCGACGCAAGTGTGATCGAAACCGTGCGGACCCGGATTCAAGACGACCGGGTCCGAATGGTCTGTCTCCACTGTCTGGAGTACGACCGAGAACTGTCCGTGAATCGGGTTCCGGACCAGCCACAGTGCCCCCATTGTGACTCGACCCAAATCGCGGCGTTAAGTCCGTACGCCGAAGAGGTGGTGTCTGCGGTACGAGCCAAAGACAAAGACGAGGACCAAAACAAGCAGACCAAGCGGGCCTATCGCAACGCCAGCCTTGTCCAGGGGCATGGAAAACAGGCGGTCATCGCACTGTCGGCCCGTGGCGTCGGTCCGGAAAACGCGGCCCGAATCATCAACAAACACCGCGAATCCGAGCAGGACTTCTATCGGGACATTCTCGAACGTGAGCGGGAATACGCCAGGACCAAAGCGTTCTGGTGATCGGTCGGACCCTTACTCGAACGGTTGCAACATCGATTCACGAAGTTCTTCAGAACTCCCGAGGACTTCGTCGGCTGGCGACCGATCAGTGTCGTCTGCTGTTCCGTGCGGCGCGTATGCGATAGTGTACGCACCGGCCGCAGCGGCAGCCGCAATGCCATTCTCGGAGTCTTCCACAACCAATAGTTCCTCGCCTGAGACGCCGAGACGCTCTGCGATGGTTTCGTAGATCAACGGTTCGGGTTTGCCAGGGCCATCGAGATTCGCCGCGCTCAACACGTGTTCGAACCGATCCCCGAGATCGTGGGTTTCGAAAACGATGTCGATCCAGCGGGGATAGGAGGAGGTGGCGAGTCCGATCGGGACCGCACGGTCTTCCAACCGATCCAGGAGATCGTGAAACCCGGTCAGAAGGTCGGCCTGTTCGTAGACGCCTTCGGCTTCCGAATCGAAGAGGTCGAAATACTCCTCCTGCGAAACCTGCAATTCGTGGTTCGCTTCCAGGATTTCGTACTGCTCGTGGACGTTGATGCCCGTTATCTCGTGGGGGTCGACGCCGTGGCCCGCCGGTAACGCCGTGTCGAGAATATCTCGCTCGGCTTCGACCCAGTACTGTTCCGTGTCGACGATCACCCCATCCATGTCGAAGACGACAGCCCGACTCATACCACTCAATCACACCGACCGACTGGAGTAGATGTCGGTTTCGATGGGCCAGACACGGGCTCCAGACGGGACCGTGGTCAGTCCGCCCCAGACGGGGCGTTCGACGGGTCGACAATCGACATCGCGTCCGAGAAATGAGCCGTCGTGAGTTGGATGTCACCAGGCTCCGTCTCTTCGGTCTCGACCCCCTCACGGATCGCCCGCATAGAGGCTTCCCGGACCAGGGCCTCGATGTCAGCCCCGGTATATCCGTCCAAATCGCCGGCCATGGCAGTAACATCGACCTCTTGGTCGAGGGGCTTTGACCCGGTTTTGACTTCGAGGATCTTCCGTCGCGCTTCTCGGTCGGGTTCTGGAACGTGGACATGGCGTTCGAGTCGGCCGGGCCGAAGCAGTGCAGTGTCGATCGCATCGTATCGGTTCGTTGCACCGAGCACGATCAGGTTCGGATCGTCCGCGGCTCCATCGAGTTCCGTGAGGAGTTGGGAGACCACCCGCTCCGTGACCTCCTGGGTGTCACCACGACGACCGGCAATTGCGTCCAGTTCATCAAGGAACACGACTGTCGGGGCGGCCTGTCGCGCCCGTTCGAAGAGTTCCCGGACGGCTCGTTCGGACTCACCGACGTAGCGGTCGAACAGTTCCGGACCGGCGACCCGAACAAAGTTCACGCCACTTTCGCTCGCCACCGCCCGGGCGAGCATGGTCTTCCCCGTCCCCGGTGGCCCATGGAGAAGAATTCCCGTCGGCGGGTCAGTATCAGTCGCGTCGAAGAGGTCCCGATGCGTTCGAGGCCACTCCACGGCTTCCCTAAGTGACTGTTTGACCCCCTCGAGACCCCCGACGTCCCCGAAAGCTGTTTCGGGGATTTCGGCAACGAACTCTCGCATTGCGGAGGGTTCAACTCGTGAGAGGGCCCGTTCGAGATCCGGACGTTCCACCTGGAGCTCCGCGGTTTCCTCGTCCCGATACCTGGCCAGTGAATCCATCGCCGCTTCGACGACGAGTGCCTGGAGATCGGCCCCGACGAACCCATGGGTCCGGTCAGCCAGCGCCCCCAGATCGACGTTCTCTCCCAGGGGCATTCCGCGGGTATGTATTCGGAGGATCTCTTCGCGCCCATCCCGATCTGGGACACCAATCTGGACCTCCCGATCGAACCGACCCGGACGCCGGAGTGCAGGGTCGATCGCATCGACCCGGTTCGTCGCACCCATGACGACGACCTCCCCCCGGGCTTCGAGGCCGTCGAGTTCCGAAAGCAACTGCGCGACGATACGGTTCTCCATGTCGCCCCCGCCATCACGCTTCCCGGCTATGGCGTCGAGTTCGTCGAAAAAGATGACGCTCGGAGCTTCAGATCGGGCTTCTTCGAACACCTCGCGAATCCGTTGCTCAGACTCGCCCTTGTACTTCTGGACGATCTCAGGGCCGGAAACAGACGTGAAATGCGCGTCCGCTTCGTTGGCGACCGCTCTGGCGATCCGAGTTTTCCCGGTACCTGGTGGGCCGTACAAGAGGACCCCTTTCGGCGGGTCGATACCCAGTCGTCGGAAAAGTCCAGGGTTGGCCAAGGGGGCTTCAACCAATTCTCGGACGGACTCCAGTTCCGGCCCAAGACCCCCGATATCCTCGTAGGTAACCCCGACCCCCGTCGACGAAACCGCCGAATCGTCGACAGTAAGTGTCGTGTTTTCGGTGATCCGAACCGGACCTTTCGGTTCAGTTTCGGTCACCTGGAACTCGCCAACGTCCCCGAGGGAATCGACTTTGACTTGCTGGCCCGTGCGAACCGACCGGTTCGTCAGGCTAGTCTCAAGCGTGCGTTCGATGACCTCACGATCGCGCCCAGGGTCTGCGGTCGGAACGACGGTAACCGAATCAGCATCGACGAGATCCACGGGACTGAGCGTCAGGTGGTCCCCGATTGCCGCGTTCGCGTTGGCCCGAACTTCCCCGTCTGCTCGAATCTCGTTTCGACCGAGCGAATCGCGACCGGGCCAAACACGGGCAACGGTCTCAGACTCGCCGGCGATACGGACAGTTTCCCCACTGAGAACGCCCAGTTCGCGCATCAGGCCCCGGGAAACCCTGATCACGCCCTGCCCTGCATCTCGCGACCGGGCCTCCCTGAGCACGGCCTCTGCGTCCTGTGTCCCGTTCATGGAGTGACTTCGGGCCGACGGAAAAAAGGGTGGCGGGGGAATGCCTATACTGCCTGGGACGAGACATACGACTATGGTGGAGGAAACGACGAAGGACGGCACAACCTGGTACGTCTGCGAAAAATGCGGGATGATGTTCGACGACCGGGAGGAAGCCAGCCAACACGAGGTCAACTGCGACGCCGAGGACCCAACCTACTTGCAGTAATCAGTCCGCCTCGGCTCGGAGTTCGTACATCTCCTCGCCGAGTTCGTCCTCCTCGAACACGAAGACCCGACCGTCAATAACCGACATGTCCACAGACACTTCCACAGCGAGGCCGTCGACGGTGGCCACGACGCCATCGAACACTTCCATGGTATCGCCCGAGTCGAGAAAGACCCGCCCCACCCCACTCGATTCAAGGATTCCGTCCTCGGTCTTGCGTTCGTTGACGTAGGTCATCACACCCTCCGTCTCCGATTCGTTCGTGACCAGGACTTGCACGTCCTTCCCCGGCCGACAGCGCAACGTTCCCGTGACGATTTCGGGGATGCCGTTGTAGAAGACCCGTCGATTGTCCTGATAGTCGACGTAAATCCCGCCTTCCTCAAGCGTCACCCCCAGTGGTTTCGGTGGGACGTCACCACGAGCAGTCATAGATGGAATTTCCCATCCGGGAAGAAAAGCCCCGCGTTCCACAGGACCGGCAACCGTAAGTGAGCCCTCGCTGAACTGCGGGCATGGACGGACGTGCACAGGCCCCCGCCGCCGGGACAGTGCTCAACGCGCTGGCGACGGGCTATGGGTCGGCTTTTGCCATCGACAAGTACGTAACCGCCGACGTTTCTCTCGGCGGGGACGAAGTCACAGGTGAAATCGCCGACCGACCGGATGCTGATACTTCCTTGATCGAACAGACGGTCGAAATCGTACTCGAACGGTTTGGCGATGTCGAGGGTGCAACGGTGCGGACTGAAAGTGAGGTGCCACTCGCCTCCGGGCTCAAGAGCTCGAGTGCCGCAGCCAACGCGACGGTCTTGGCAACCCTCTCAGCCCTCGACGCCGCAGAGAGGGTGGACCGCGAGGATGCTGCCAGACTCGGGGTTGAAGCAGCCCGAGCCGCCGGGGTTACGATCACTGGTGCCTTCGACGACGCGAGTGCGAGTATGCTCGGCGGACTCACGATAACGGACAACACGGCCGATAGGCTCATCGATCAGGAGTCCGTCACCTGGGACGTGGGCATCTGGATGCCACCGGAGCAGGGGTTCAGCGTCGACGCCGACGTCGAGCGGTGTGAGCGCATCGCCCCTGTCGCGAACGTGGTCAAGAACCTGGCCGAGTCGGGGGCTTACGAAACGGCGATGACCATCAACGGGTTTGCCTATGCGGCGGCTCTGGAACAACCCAGCGAACCACTGATCGAAGCCCTCCCGGAGGCCGCTGGCGTCTCCCTTTCAGGGACCGGGCCAAGTTATGTCGCTATCGGTGAGGCAGCGGCAATCGATGCGGTTGTCGAGCGCTGGGCGGACCGGACTGGACAGACGATCCGAACTCACACCCAATCACAGGGAGCTATCATCGAATGAGCGATCCAATAGGACCACGAGCGGGCGAAACGCCGACCGAAGAAATGTCACTCGAGGACCTCCGCGAGGAGATCCGAATGATCGATCGCGACATCGTGGAACTGATCGCGAGGCGAACGTACGTGGCTGACACCATCGCGGAGGTCAAAGCCGAGCAAGGCCTTCCGACGACCGACGAATCACAGGAACAGGCCGTTATGGACCGGGCTGGGTCGAACGCCGAACAGTTCGGCGTCGAAGCCAACCTGGTCAAAGCGATTTTCCGACTGCTCATCGAGTTGAACAAGGTCGAACAGCGTGAAAATCGGTAATTACTCGGATTGATATCGAGATACAACGGTTTCAAGAGACCCTTGTCCCTCGGGCGTGTGCGGAGCAGTAAGTGCCGATACGCTAACGTGGCCCTCAACGACCGCTCGCCGGTCGGTTTCCGGACCGTCGGAAAGGCTCCGGGTTTCCATACGCTGCCACATCCGGTCTTTCAACGAGACCCATGTCCCATCGCGTTCGGCCGTCATGTCGTAGGCCCGCGATGGGCGTGTGACCCGCATTCCGTCTGGAACCATATCTGGGTCCGGGGCGTTCAGATTTAGATAATCGGCGTCCTCGAAGACACCGCTTCCGAGGCTTTCCTCCACGAGATGGCGGGTCGCCGTGGCGGCGTGTTCGTAGTCCGATTGTTTCAACTGGCGTTTCCACATTTCGTCGGGAAGATACAACGAGGTGGCGATCGCCGGGACGTCGAAGAACGCAGCCTCCACGGCCGCACTCACCGTCCCTGACCGACCGAGGACGTACATCCCAAGGTTAGCTCCTTTGTTGATCCCGGCGACCACGACGTCAGGATAGGGAGCTAGCGACCCGATTCCGGCGACCACACAGTCGACCGGGGTCCCCTCAATCGCATATCCCAGGTCCGTTTCCTGCACCCGGACTTCCCGCGAACTGGCGCGGCCGACGGCACTCTGGTTGTCCGCAGGTGCGACGACGGTAACCGACCCGACCGACGACAGTTCCTCGACCAGGGCCCGTATACCTGAACTCTCGATTCCGTCGTCGTTCGTCACAAGGATTTCGGGGGGCCCGGCCATACACGAGTGGATGGGGGCCCTCCGCAAAAACGCACCGCTG
>JAGXLJ010000047.1 GCA_018334775.1 Halodesulfurarchaeum sp. | reverse complement strand
GGGCACGGGGCGCAGGACGCTCTCCTGTCTCTCTTGTCGCGATTTCCTCGGAGACCTCGCGGAGCGTCACTGGTTCGGGTTGACGCCAGAGGATGGCGAGCACGGCCCGGCGACGGGAATTACTCAGGACGTGGTAAATTTCCGTTTCTGGAAGCGTGACCCGTCCAAACATTACCACTCCCGACGTAAGCCAGGAGCAAAACCATACACAGCCTACTTTGTCGCCTGGATCGATAGGAGTGTCCTATCACTGCAGTATGAAGATCCAACCGGTCCGGCTGAGACAGGGTTTCGGGCGGTAGGCACTCCCAACCAGGCCAATTATTTCGGTAGGAGTCTCCTATAAAATCGGGTTTTGCGGGGTGAAACCACTGAACCTCTGCATAGGTAAGCCCCCGTCTCACCTGGAGACGAGTAACCCGACTGACCGCTGAATCAGGCGATTCCAAGGTCGGCTGGGGAGCAAAACCATGACAGAAGACAAACCACAACTGTACCGGCTTTCGCGACGCAAAATGCTCGGCGGCCTCGGTGCCATCGGCCTCGCGTCCGCGGGCGCGGGACTTGGAACCAGCGCGCTGTTCTCGGACACGGAAACCTTCGGGGGCAACAGCCTGACGGCGGGAACACTCGACATGAGTGTGACCGCAGAAATCGTCGCGGCGAACGATTACTGGGCCGACTCGATCGGCCTCTCGGAAACTGCAGACAGCGAAGGCGTCACGGCCGGCCTGCAAGTCGACGACGTGAAACCGGGCGATTGGGCGATCATCTGCTTCGACGTGGAAGTCTCGGACAACCCGGGTTACCTGCAGGTGCGTACGGAGGCATTCTCGGAGTTCGGTGGCGCCAACCCCGAACCCGAACAGTCCGCCGAAGGCGATGCCGACAACGATGCCGACCTGGGCGAGTTCCTGCTGACGACCGTGTGGCAAGGTTTCGACGAGTCCGGCGATAAAGCGGGACTGTCGACCCTCGACCCGCTTTTCAACCTAGCCTCCGACAACCTCGGAATCAGCTACGGTGAACCGGACATTGGCGGCGAAGTCGACGCACAAACACACTACACCAACGCCCGCGAGGCGGACGACATTCTCGCACCTGGCTACCTCGTGAAGGACAACGAAGGTGCTCCAGCCGTCGTCAACGACGGCGAGGGGAGCTACTCGTTCTGCCTCCTCCTCGAGATCCCCAGCGAGGTCGGGAACGTCATGCAGGGCGACGGTCTGGGATTCGACCTGATCTTCGAGACCGAACAGGTCCGCAACAACCCGGACCCGTTCAACACAACCGCCTAATCGGAGGAGATAGAGTGAAACAATGACAGCAGATAAACCACAACTGTACCGACTCTCTCGACGGAAGGTGCTCGCGGGTATCGGGGCCGTCGGGCTCGCTTCGGCGGGCGCTGGCCTCGGCACGAGTGCTTTCTTCTCCGACGAGGAAACCTTCGCGGAGAACGAACTCGTCGCGGGCGAACTCGACTTGCTCGTCGACTGGCAACAGGCGGCAAGGTTCGGCGACGAGTGGACGTGGGTCAACGCTCACCCCGACCACGACGGCGACGGTGAGCAGTCGATCATTGATCCCCTGACCGAAGAAGTCCTCAAATACAGTGACTTCCCGGACGAGGACGATCCGAACAGCAACGGCGCGAACATCCCGACCCTCGGCTGTGACTCGATTCCACCGCTGTCGGAGGCCGACTTCAGGATTGATCCAGTCACCGGCGAACCGATGGAGACGCTCGTCCAGTTCAGCGACGTGAAACCGGGCGACGAGGGCGAGATCACCTTCTCGATGCATCTCTGTGATAACCCCGGCTACATCTGGATGCAGGCAGGGAACCTTACCGAGGACGGCGGCCTTCACCCCGACCCGGAAGCCGTCGTGGATCCGGACAACCTGCCCGACCTCGCGGGCGCCATCCAGGCATCGCTGTGGTACGACGAGGACTGTGACAACGTCTACAACCACGACAACCTCACCGACATCATGCTCACCATCGACTTCTCGGGGTCGATGCTGTACGACCAGTACGGTGGGGTCATCTCGTCGGATCCGATCCAGGTGGACGGGAACACCTACGACGAAACCACGAAGATCGACCTCGTGGAACTGGGCATCAAGCAATTCATCGATTACCTGCAACAGCAGAACGCGGACGTGACACTGGGTGTCGCGTACTTCGACGGCGAAGGAAGCGACGACACCGAACCACGCACCGGCATTCTGCAGCCACTGACGGCGGACCTGAGCGTGGTGAACGGTGCTGTCGACAACCTCCGCCAGAAGCTGGCGAACGTCGTATCAGGCGGTTCTGGATCGACGCCATTCGACGGCGACGGCGATCCGGACCCGTACTCGGACGCAGATGGCATCGCCACCGGAACGTACATCGGGGAAGGTGTCGACGACGCGCAGGGCGAACTGCAGACCAATGGCCGGTCCGGCGTCCCGGCCCAGAACATCGTGCTTTCGGATGGGGAATCGTTCAACGGCACCGGCTCGACGACGTTCTCCTCGCCGACCGATGCCGCTGATGATGCACGGGCAGCCAGTCCCGCACCGGCGACTGACGTCTACACGGTCTCTGTAGGAAGCGCCAACGACAGCGTCCTGCTGTCGATGGCCGGTCCGGCCGAGGGCGCGGGCGGAGATCCCGTCTACTTCAGCAACGTGGACGTTCCGACCAACATTCCCCCGGTTTTCGGCAACATCGCGGCCCAGGCAATCGCCGAGAAGACCATCATGGAGGGAACTCTCGAAGAGGTGCTCGGGGAACTCGCCGCCGGAAACGGCATTCCACTCGACGGGAATCGCGCGACGATCTTCGACGAATTCGTCGACGATCCGACCAGCGACGATCGGGAAGCCTTCCGTGGCGATGGGATCATGCACTGCATCGGTCTCTCCTGGGAACTGCCACTGGAAGTCGGCAACGAGATCCAGGGCGACACGATGGGCTTTGACCTGGGCTTCTACACCGAACAGGAGCGCAACAACGACGGCTCGGGCCCAACCCCGGCCTGATCGAGCGACTCGGCTCCCGTGGACCCGGACCGCGGGACAAAATATTCGGTATGACGGTTCGATCCACGGGATCGCAAATATCGGTAGGATGGTCCTGTTGCCGGTATGGGGAGCGTGTCGGTGGAATATCCACTTCATACCTATACCCCTTCCAATCAAATCTATTGACTGAACACAGGGTCGCAGAACGGTACCCGCGACAATTCGAATCATCGGGCGACAACGCACGGTCCGCTAAAACAAAATGAAACTGACACGACGATCGTTACTTGCCGGAATTGGTGGTGGGACACTGGTTATCGGCGGGCTTCGCTTCCAACAGACTTCCCCAGCGTTTACGCAGTACACCTATGCGGCTTTCACGGAGGACACGGACGATGCGATTCTTCGTGTCGCGTGGTACGAATCGAGAAACGGAACGTTCCGCGAAAATCAGGCTGGATCGACGGATTCCTACGACGCCACCATGGATCCGGAGACGGAACCGCTCTATCTCGAGGAGGCCACCTATCGGACGGACGTGGCGGGCCCAGTATTGCGACTCGGCAACATTTTGCCGGGTGATTCAGGGACGCTCGTCGTCGGACTCGAAGCCGTCTCCGAGGAGACCCCGAGTCCAGTATCGATCTGGTTGTCTGGAGTAGTTACCGCCGAGGCCGAAAACGGTCGTAACGAGCCCGAGCGGAAGGCAGGGGACACGACCGATGCTGTGGGCGAGTTGGCAACGGAAGCCACGGTCGAAGTGTGGACGGATACCTCACCGCTGGGTTCCTGTGACGGCCTTCGAACACTGGACGAGACGTTGCGAGCACCTGTCGTCCCACGCGCACCGTTCGGTGACGCGTTCGCTGAGGATTCGATCGTCGCGAACGAAGGCGTGCCGGTTTTCGATGACTGTCTCGATCCCGGAACGCTCAGGTGTGTGGCTCTGGCGTGGGAACTCCCGAAGACTGCGTCAGATCGCATTCAGGGCGATTCCTTCACTTTCGACTTCGCGTTCGCCGCGGGTCCATGTGAGGGAGATAGCCCCTTCCTCGATGGAGGGTCAGCATGAACGTGAACCGCAGGCAGGTGCTCGCCGCTATCGCCGGGATCGGTTCGATCGGGGCAGTCGCCGGCTCTGGGACAGGAGCGGTGTTCCAGTCTCGGAGCGGTTTCGATGTCGCCCTTCAGTCCGGTATCCTCGACCTCGCCGTGAGCTACGACATCGTTTCGGGACCAGGCGCGGACGATCCAGAAACGAACCACGGAACCGTCAACGGCCCCCGGCTGGACATTCCGATCGGGTCACTGGACGAATCAAACCCGGCGGGACGGACGGACGTCACGTTCTCGCTTCCCGAATCCGCCCAACCGAACAACCCTGCCGCGCTGTGGTTGGCCACGGACTGCCCCATTCCCGCCTCGACCGCCCTCGCTGAGGCAGTAACACTCCGGCTTTCGACTGTTGATTGTGACACCGGCGAAACGCACGCGTCGATCATCTCGGGCTCCCTCCGCTCGGTCGCGGAGGCCATGCAAACGGGCGTCCGGATCGACGGGGATCCGACGACTGCTCCCGTCGAGTGTCTCACCGATCAGGTCTGTGTCAGCTTCGAGTACGAACTGACGGGATACGTCGGAACCGAAACGGTCGAACTCCCGCTGTGGTTCGGGGCCGTGCAATGTCGCAATGATCTGGCGACGAACCCGTTCGGGGATCGCGAGCCCCAGCCCTGTCCGCCCGGCGAGGACTGTCCCTGCTGTCGGACCCTCGGCAAACTCGAACTGGAGGCGGGCACCCCAGGAATGGACGAGAGCTTCATCGAACCCGGAACATACGCGTTCACGGAGGGTGACACGTCCTACGGGCTCGAAATCTACGCGATCGAAACGAAAGACGGTGGGACGGAAACGACCGGAGTCGCCTTTCGGCTGGTGAACCTCGAGTTCCCTGACGGTCTCGTCCCGAGTCTCTGCACGGTAGCGGTCAAAGGCGGGCGCGGATTCGTCCAATACGACGGCGACGAATCCACAGCCGCCGACACGGCAGGGCTCCCGACGACCAGTCCCGATGGGATCGTTTCTGCCCCGACTGGCAAAGCGATCAGTCACATTACCGTCTGTGTGTGCACGACGGAATCCCCCGAGGACTGTGATGGCTGTGGTGATCCGTCTCTTCCGGGACTCGAATCGGTCGGTGCATTGCTCGATCCAAGGGAGGGGGGCCGATGAACGTGCCGAGCCGGTGGCGCTCGATCGGCGCCGTCGTGGCGACCGTCCTCCTGCTGGCCGTGATTGCGCCCTTTGCCGCCTATGCGGTCCCACAGGCCATCGGCGCGGACGAGAGTTATGTCGTCCTGTCCGGAAGCATGGAGCCGACGCTCAGTCCGGGTGACGTCGTGGTCGTCGATGGATCGACCGCCATCGAACAGGGAGACATCGTCACATACGCGTCCGGCCCCGACGCGATTCCCACCACCCATCGGGTGGTCTCGGTCATGGGGGAGGGCTTCGAAACGAAGGGTGATGCCAACGAAAACGCCGATCACGGTATTGTGCCACACAGTTCGGTACTCGGGGAAGTGACGATAATCCTCCCGCTGATCGGACACGTCATCCTCTGGGCGAACACCCCACTGGGGTTCGTTTCCCTAATCGTGCTTCCGGTGACGGCGTTAGTGTTACTCGAACTTCGGTCGTGGAGTAATTCGCCCGGCAAGGGATCGACCGTGACCGATACGGCAGCGATCAGTGGTTCATCCACAGCCACCAAGGACACATTCGAGTTCGATGGTCCCGTGCCGGCTGATTCGGCGTCCGCAATCGAGTTAGAAACCGACGACGATGCGGAATTGTCGTCCGAAGTGACGATCGATCTCCTCGATCTCAAGCTGACCGTGATCGCCATGATGGCTTTGTTCGGGTACGCGGGATGGAACATGCTCCGGGAGATCGCCGCCGTTTCAGCCCCACACCCAGTAACAATCGGGGTCCTGACAGCCGGGCTCCTCGGATTAGGTCTGTCAGGTTGGATAACCTTCGCTACCTGGCGAACGAATCGAGGCGAAGCCACTGCACCTCCTACGGCGGGGCCGACGAGAACAGACGGGAGTGGTTCGTCGGAGGGTACCGATGACTAAGCTCGGTCTCGTTAGTTTCGTCGTTCTGCTGGTGCTTACCGCATCGATTGGTGCCGGCGTACACACGTCCACGTCGGCTCTCTGGGACGAGGAATCAGCAACCATGACCTTCGAGGCGGTGGGCAGTTCGGTGAGCGTCGAGCCGCTTTCGGCTCCCTCGAGTAATCATTCACGACGGGGTTTCGATCCGGCACCTGCGATGGGATTAGTGGGGCTCAACGAGACCGTGACGAACGAGACAGTTCTGAATGAAAGCCAATCAAACGAGTCAGCGACCTACGACTCCATCGGTGCGGGAGGAATCCCAGCCGTTAGTCCTCCGACTAACGGTTCTGAGCCGGAATCGATTTCGGACCCGCCCAATGGCTCAGTATCGATCCCTGCAAACGGGACCCCAGATAATCCACCTGCTGTGGTGAACCCAGGAAATGGGACAATCCCACTCAATGGAACGGACACGATTGGTGGCTCGACCCCGGGGAGTGAGCAGACAAACGACAATCTCACTGCTCCGTCGAACCGAACCACCACTGGTGGTGCCCAGAACTCGAGTTCGCCGATTCCAACCGGTGACTTGCCCGGGTCCGCTCCGCAGAACGAAAGCATAGCGGTGGGCTCAGAGGCGAGTGGCCCTTCCAACGACTCTGCGATGGAAGCACCGGTGACCACCACGCCCGAACCGATTGAGTCCGAGACTGGTGGTTAAGCCCCCGAATCCGCCGATGGAGAGCCAGGACCGGCCATAGATGACGGCGATCAATCCGTCCCTGTTTCGACGGAAAACTCCTCTCACTCCCCGTCCGAGTCGAATGAGGACTACCAGATCACCGTTTCACCGGACGGAGACGGTGATATGGCTCTGTCTTCCGGGTCAAACGAAACGGCAACCGAATCCGCGTCTGGCTCGGAGGAAGCGTTGACGACTGGTGATTCGCCATCTGCAGACAGTGTGCCCACGACTGACTCGGACGAGTCGCCGACGAGTGATGCGACGGACTCCTCCCCGTCCGAAACGTCGGGCGAAGACCCGATGGACGAAACCGTCATTGACGAAGAAACCGGCTCAACCGACGTTGCGGACCCTGTCACCGAGAGTGAGTCTACCCCAGCCACCGAAGCCGAAGAATCCGACAGCAATGACGAGGACCAAACAACCTCCGAGAGCGAAGACGAAACCACAACCGATGACGTGGACGAATCGACCGAGTCCTCTGAGCCGGATTCAACCGAGGATAGTGACCGTATCGATGTCGAATAATCTGGGACCTCCTCACCGTCGATCTCGAAATCGTGTCGGTGAACGGCCAGTCCGTTGATGGCGTCGTCATGACCGAGTACGACCTTCGTGGGGAAACCCCGATCGAATTGGGAGTAGCAGGTCTATCGGATACTGAAATCGAGCCGAGCATCCGGTATAAAGGTCATACCTTTTCCCCGGATATGGACAGTTTCACCATTCAGTGTGAGCAGAT
>JAGXLJ010000046.1 GCA_018334775.1 Halodesulfurarchaeum sp. | reverse complement strand
GGAGCTTGCACGTGGTCGGCCTCGATGACTCCCGCCTTGAGGGCGTTGAGAAACGACCCGGCGTCCTGCAGGACCCGGGCTTCGAGGTCTGGAACGTAGACGGACCGCTCGAGAGTCGTTGCATCGAGCTCGTATTTGTTCGGATCGTACTGTCCCATCGCCGTTACATGGGTTCCAGGCTCGAGGTCAGAGCCATCAAAGACAGGATCGCTGGCATCCGTGGCTGTGATCACGATGTCCGCCCCATCGAGAGCGGCGGCCGGGCTCGACACGGGAGTTATCGGCGCCTCGGTCGTGTCAGTCATTGTTTCTGCAAACGCCTCGCGAGAGGTGTCTGTAGGGGAATAGACCCGGACCTCGGACAGGTCACGAACGGTTGCGGTCGCCCGGAGTTGCGCTTTGGCCTGGGTCTGGCTACCAAAGATCGCGAGCACGCTTGCATCGTCCCTGGCCAGGGAGTCAACTCCCACAGCACCGGTCGCCCCGGTCTTGAACGGGTTCATGCTCGCGCCGTCGACAATCGTCAGCAGTTCGCCTGACTCGGCGTCGAAAAGTGGGGTGACGAACCAGGCGTCACCCGCCTCGAAGCCGGCGCTGTACATGTATCCACCCATCACTCCAGTCTCCGGTAGAATGGCCGCGTAGGTCGTGAACAGTCCCGGCGGCTCCGTGTTTCGGAGCGCAGTCCGGGGTTTTGCTGGCGCACCTGTCCCACGCTGGCGGTAGGCCTCCCGAACGACCTCAACGAACGCCGACTGTTCGGCAAGCCCAGACACGTCCTCGTTGGAGAGGAACAAGACGTCTGTCATACTGCAACCGAGACGCGCCATCGCCGAAAACCTCGGGGTGGCCGTCCCGGGTTGTTATTGGCGCGCCGGGCCAATCCGGGACTATGACTGACTCGGACAGGGACCGATTGGACGGCGGTCCGACGCCGATCGCGGAGGCGGTAGCCGTGCTCGAGGACCAACTCGGGCCTATCGATCGGACCGAAACCGTCCCCATCGGCGAGGCAAAAGGTCAGGTTCTGCCGAACGCGATAGTCGCGGACCGGAATCTGCCAGCGTACCGCCGTTCCGAACGCGATGGCTATGCTGTCCGAGCCGCTGACACAACCGATGCAGCCGGTACCGAACCGAGCGTTTTCTCCACGACGACCGGAGCCATTGGGACAGGTGAAACTGCATACGTTCACACCGGGTCGGCGGTTCCCGAGGGGGCCGATGCTGTCGTAATGATCGAGAACGTGAGTGAGATGCCCGAGGAGGGGGCCAAGCCGGAAACTGATGGACAATCTGGGAACCGCATCAAAATCCGAGCGCCCGTCGAATCCGGAGCCTATGTGACTCCGATCGGGGCAGACCTCCAAACCGGAACGTCCCTCTTCGAGGCGGGGCACCGGCTCCGACCCGGTGATCTTGGCGCTCTCAAACTGGCGGGGGTCCGAAAGATTCCTGTTCTGGACGCACCGACGGTTGCTGTCATTCCCACCGGGGAGGAACTCGTGCAGTCGGATCCAGACCCGGGTGAAGTCGTCGAGACGAACGGACTCGTCGGATCGACACAGGTGGAGCAGTGGTGTGGCACTGCCCGGTATCGGGACGTGGTCACAGATGAAGAATCGGCCCTGCAAGCGGCAATCGAACGGGACCTGGACGCGGACCTGATCGTGACGACAGGCGGGTCATCTGTCGGCTCCCGAGATTTACTTCCCTCGGTCGTCGCTGATCGTGGCGAGGTGCTGATTCGGGGTTTGGCACTTCGGCCTGGGCATAGTGCCGGTTTCGGCGTCGTTTCCGGGACTCCAATCGCAATGCTTCCAGGGACACCGATCGCCAGCCTCGTTGTTGCCTCGTTGGTGGTTCGCCCTGCGCTCGCAACGGCGGTTGGAACGCAGCCCGTCGATCCGCCAACGGTCCAGGCAACCCTCGAAACCGAGTTGCATAGCGAAGCCGGTCGACGAACAGTACATGGTGTCACCCTCGACAACGGGGGCGGCCAGACCGATTCACCGGTGGCCCGTACTGCCGAGCGCGGTGGCCTCCCGTCACTCACCGGAATTGACGGCTGGGTGCAGGTGGCAGAGTCATCGACAGAACTGACTGTCGGAGAATCAGTGCCAGTCGAGCGGTGGGGGGTGTCGTTCTGTTGAGTCGGGGTCAGTCCGAGGCCGATCGGGTCCACAACTCGGCGAAACTCGAGACTCGATAGTCACCCAACACGCATTTGCCTCGGTCGCAGGCGCCGTGTCGCTCGACGTGGACAGCGTCGAGCCCGGCGTTCCAGGCTGCGCCGACATCCGTGTCGGCGTCACCAGCCATTACCCCACTGGCAGTGTCGGGGTCGATGTCGAGGTCCTCCATCGCAAGGTGGAGGGGCGTAGGATCGGGTTTCCAGCCGATCTCCTCAGAACAGGTGATCACGGTATCGAACCAGTCCGTGATACCCAACGAGTCCATCACTGGCTCGGCGAGAAACGGCTGTGAATGGGTCACGACCCCGGCCGGCACGTCGAGGTCGGCGACGAAGGACGCGTCATCATGGAGATAGGTTGCCTCGACTCGCTCCTTCGGGTCTTCGATGCGATGGAAGGTCTCCCAGAACGTGACTGGTTCGAATCCCAGATGGTCGAGATAGACATCTCGCGAACCGACCAGGCCATGCCACAGCGATCGGGCCTCCCGGTCGGAGAAATGGTAGTCCATCTGCTCGCCAACTCGGTCAAAGACCTCACGTGTATAGGCCCACTCCGTGTCGACAAGGGTTCCGTCGAGATCGAGTAACCAGAAGTCGTAGGCCTCGGGTCGCATGCAATTCAGTTGTCAGCGGGCAAATAAGTGTGTTGCGCTGTGTCGCTCAGAGGGTCTCGACCCGCTCAGCGAGTTCGAGGTCCTGCTCGGTCACACCACCGGCCTCGTGGCTGGTGAAGACGATGGTTACCGAGCGGAACTCGATGGTGATTCGGGGGTGATGAAGGGCCTCGTCCGCGATTCGAGCGACGTCGGCCGCAAACTCGACGCCCGCAAGATAGGATTCGAAGTCGTATGTGCGGACGATTTCGTCGTCCTTGAGGGTCCATTGGGGCGGAAGCTGCTTTTGTACGGCCCGAGGTGTGAGTGGTTCTCCCATATCCATGCACTTGGCTTCCGTCGTAAAACGATCTTCCCTCCCGGCGACCGGAACCACTACCGCAGGTCGGTCGCAATACGACACGGTCTCACGGTTTTACGAAGCCGTCTTCGGTAATCGGGACGACCGTTTCGGCCGCGTCTTCGACCGCCGTGACGATTTCGCCCTGTTTCCCGGCCCGTTCCCAGTAAAAGACCAGATCAAAGGTCTCTGCCCGAAGCAGTTGCTGACACTCCCAAATGACCGCATCGTCTTTGAGCTCTCGACCGTGAAACTGCCCGGCTCCGAAGCGGTCGTCGTCCTCGCCGGCATAGACGTACATCTCTCCATCCTGCAGAACGTCGGCGATCCGCTCGCCTATCTCGAGCATCAATTCGTTCATCGCCGGCTCCTCGCTGCGTACGTAGTCCGTATGCACCACGATTCCGACGAGTTCGGACTCCCCGGGAACCAGCAGGGAGACCGCCTGCTGATAGAGTTCGTGGTCGCCTGGCTCCGACATGCTCAGGCGTAGGAGGATGATCGGTTTAGCCTTTGGCTTCGAGCGGAAAACTCATGGACGCGGCCCGTCTTCTCACAGATGATGCGTGATTGGATCACCCGCGGGTTTCGAGCTATCTACGAGCGGGTGCTCCGGCGAGAGATTTCGGGGGCCCCATCCCACGTCGCGATCATTCAGGATGGGAACCGGCGGTATGCCCAAGAACACGGGGCCGAGGCGAAGGACGGACACGAAGCAGGCGCCGAGACGACCGAACGAGTCCTGGAGTGGTGTGCACAACTCGGTATCGAGGAACTGACCATCTATGCGTTCTCTACGGAGAACTTCGACCGGCCGGCCGAGGAACGTGAACACCTGTTTGACCTTCTGGCGGAGAAGCTCTATGAGTTCGCTGACAGCGACCGGGTCCACGAGGACGAGGTGAACATTCGGGTGCTCGGGCAGACCAATCGCATGCCCGAACGCGTCCAGAAAGCGATCGACTACGCGCAGCGCCACACCGCCGGCTATGACAGTCTAACGCTAAACGTCGCGATCGCGTACGGCGGGCGTGCGGCACTGTTGGATGTCACACGGGACGTCGCGGCCGACGTCGATGCGGGCGCCCTCGAGCCGGAGTCGGTCGACGTCGAAACCATCGAATCCAGGCTGTACCACGGCGCGATGCGTAAGGTCGATCTCATCGTCAGAACCGGCGGTGACGAACGCACGAGCAACTTCCTGCCCTGGTACGCAAACGGGAACGAGGCCGCGGTCTTCTTCTGTACGCCCTACTGGCCCGAGTTCTCGAAGGTCGATTTCCTCCGGGCGATCCGGACCTACGAGGCCAGGGAGGCGTCCTGGCGCCAAACGCGGGCCCAGCGAGCCCTCGCGCTCGTCAGGGCGTTGGGTGACGAAGTGCAGGGTCGACGGGTCCTGGATCGGTTGGGCGAGACCCTCCCGGACGACGAGCCGGTGGCCGAAGAGACGGATTCACCGGCAGACTAAGCCACCACGACGAGCCGAAGATTAAGATATCTGCCACGGGTAATTAGAGTATGAACAGACGCATTATCGCCGTCCTGGCCCTCACAGCCCTCATCATGCTAAGCGGGTGTGCGCTCCTCACTGGAGAGACCCTCGAATTCACGGCCGGCCAAGCGTCCGTTTCCGACGAAGCACAGCAAACGGCCCAATACGAACTACTCGAGATGGACACCCAATCGATCAACCGGACCGTCGAAGCCCTCGGGCAGGACCGAACTGTAAAAGCGACCAACCACATCGCGAGATACGAACGGGGCCTCGCAGTGACGACCACTGAGACCGTGGGAACCGTGGTGGTCATTTCGACGCCGCAAATGAATGTTGCAGGGCAGTCCGTGAACCCCGTCGGGTCGATGCCACCCCAACAACTCCTCGAAACCGTGGCCGCCGGCCAGGATGGATTCTCGGATGTCTCACAAAGGGAGAACCGAACAATGACCGTGCTGGGCGAAGACGCGACGGTGACCGTCTTCGACGCCACGACCGAATACGGCGGCCAGAGCGTTGATGTGACGGTCCATCTCGTCCGGGTCACTCACGAAGGGGATTACGTCATCGGGCTTGCGGTTCACCCGACCCTCATAAGTGGTGAGCAGGCCGGCGTGGACACGATGTTCGGCGGTATCGAACACACGGGCACCGACTGATCGGTGACTACCGCTGCCACGGCCTATTTACAGCCTTAGTGCGAACACGAGGTATGTTCGAGTCCGACGAAATCGGTCGGTTCCGGCGCCAGGAAGCAGTCTTTCGCGACCGGATCGAGGATGCTGGGGACGCCACGTTCATACCGGATGCCGGTCGCTACCACCTCTACATCTCACGGGCCTGTCCGTGGGCCCACGGGGCGGCACTCGTCCGAACGTTGCTCGGCCTGGAAGACGCCATCACGATGGACATCGTCGACCCGTATCGCGAGGCGGACGGATGGCAGTTCACGCCCGAAAAAAACGGCTGTACCCAAGATACAGTCAACGACACTGAGTACCTCGACGAGGTGTACCAACTGGCGGATGCCCGGTTCTCCAAACGCCCAACAGTTCCGGTCCTCTGGGATCGCGAGACCGGGACGATCGTGAACAACGAGTCGATCGAAATTATGCGCATGCTCGGGACCGCGTTTGGCTCCCACCGAGACGGAGCCGTGGACCTCTATCCCGTCGGTCGGCGCGATGAGATCGATCGAATCGTCGACGAACTCTACGAACCGATCAACAACGGGGTCTACCGGGCCGGATTCGCCGACTCACAGCAGGCCTACGACGAGGCGATCGACGATCTCTTCGGGGCGTTGGATCGGTGGGAGACAGTGCTCGAGGACCAGCGGTATCTCCTCGGCGAACAACTGACGCTCGCCGACCTCCGACTCTTTGCCACACTCGTCCGCTTCGATTCGGTCTATCACACCCACTTCATGTGCAACAAAAAGCGGATCGTCGACTACCCCCACCTCTGGGGGCACACCCGTGACATCTACCAACTCCCTGGGGTCGCCGAGACGGTGAACATGGCCCACATCAAGGAGCATTACTACACGACCCATCCCGACGTCAACCCCAAGCGCATCATCGCTCGTGGGCCAGACCTGGACTTCGAGGCGCCCCACGATCGTGACCAATTGCCGGGCGAACCGCCGACCACGCTCCAATAGCGGGGCAGCTAGCCAGTTTCACTTTCACCGTGGTAGGCACGGGGTTTAGGGTCCGAATCACCGACTCCGATTCATGTTGCGTCGGTCCCATCGAGGCGCGATCTTCACGAACGCAGCGGTCTTCAGCGCCGATTGGGTCCCTGCGGATTTCCACTCCCGCGACGGGGAACTCGACACGATGGCGACGGCGCTCGAACCGATCCTGGAACACGAGCCGGCCTCCGGGCTCTTCCTCTCCGGCCCCACCGGCACGGGCAAAACGAGTAGTAGCCAGCATCTCCTGGGACGGTTGCAGGGCCACACCGGCGAACTGCACACCGCCACCGTCAACTGCTGGTCGAATCACTCCCGGTATCGAGTGCTCTACCGGATCGTCGAGGAGATCAAGGGGCGGGCGGTGACGACTCATGACCACGCCGCGTCGGCCCTCCAGGACACGCTTCGGACGGTCGATGCACCCACCGTCGTCGTGCTCGACGAGGCCGATCAGCTCGACGAGCCGGAGGTGATCTATGACCTCTACGAGGAGCCTTCTCTCGCGGTCGTCGTCACAGCCAACACGAAATCCGACGTGCTCGTCGGTCTCGACGAACGGATCCAATCGCGACTCCGTACCTTCATCGACGTCGAGTTCGACCCCTACACGGCCGGAGAACTCACCCCAATCCTCGAACAGCGGGCCCGCCACGGCCTGCAGCCGGGCGTGATCGAGACGGACCTGCTCGGAGACATCGCTCGGGCCGCAAACGGGAACGCCCGCGACGCCATCGCCGCCCTCGAAGGGGCCGCCCAGCAGGCCGTCGAGGACGGCGCGGAGCGGATCGAGTCCGACCACGTTACCACCGCGGTCGCGAGCGCTAGCCAGGACGTCCGCAAAGAGACCCTCAAACGGTTAAACGACCACCAACGGGAGATCTACGAACTCGTCGCGGCGGCCGGGCCACTCAGTCCGCGGACGATCTACGCGCACTATCGCGAGCAAATGGCCGATCCGCGGTCCCAGCGAACGGTCCGGAAGTACGTCCGGAAACTCGCCCAGTACGACCTCCTCACAGCCACGGGTGCGGCCCAGAGCCGTAAATACCAACTCGTCGAAGACGCCCCGCAGCCGGAGTGAAGACTGCGGAGTCCGTATGCCGATACTTCTGAGCGGTTCAAGCAACGACAATCTCCCCGGTCCGGAAGCAGGTCCGGAAGCGACCCGGCCGAATCAACCGATCGGCTCAGACGACCGCAAACCGCACCGATAGGCGCTGAAGAGGGATCGACCGACTCAGCACCGGCCGGTCCGGAAGGGTCGGAAGGGTCCATACCCGACTTTTCTTGCCAGAAGCCCACTCCACCAGTATGCACGACACACGATCCGTCCCCGAACTGCCCCAGTTGACCGAGGCCCC
>JAGXLJ010000045.1 GCA_018334775.1 Halodesulfurarchaeum sp. | reverse complement strand
GGGAGAAGAGGCACAGTCGATCGGAACCCATCACACCCAACGGTCCATCACCGATCCGGAGGCCAGGGCAAAAGTCATTCTCGAAGCCGCACTGGACCCGATGGTGATCGTCCAGAACGAAACGTTCAGATATGCGAACGAAACCGCCCTCGAGTTATTCGAAGTGGACACGTTCTACGAGTTCGAGCGACGGCCAGTCGGCGAAATCGTCGCCCCGGACTCCGAAGCGATCACCACCGAGACCATCGAAGCAATCCAGCGTGGAGCGCGTCGGGTCGACCGATTGGAGCAAACGATTATCGGCCAGCAGGGGCGCAAAACCCCCGTCGAACTGACCGCGGTCTCGATCGAATGGAACAACGCCCCGGCAGTCCTCCTGATCTTCCGCGACATCAGCGAGTTGCGATCGAACCAATACGAACTGCGTCGCTTTCGGCGAGCGGTCGAAGCCGCTGGGCACGCGATTTACGTGACTGATGTGGACGGAACTATCGAGTACGCGAACCCGGCTTTCGAAGCCGTGACCGGCTACGAACCTGCAGAGGCCATCGGTAAAACCCCCCGCATTCTCAACTCGGGTGAGATGCCAGCGGCCTACTTCGAGGACCTGTGGGACACGATATTGGCCGGGGAGGTCTGGGAAGAGAGTCTGATCAACCGGCGGAAAGACGGTGAGTTGTATCACGCTCATCAGACGATCGCGCCGATTACCGACCGGGACGGGACTCTCACGGCCTTTGTCGCCATTCAGACCGACATTTCCGAGCGAGAGAGCCTCCGGGAACGGCTCGAGGAATCGATGGAACGCTACCAATCGCTGTTCAAGTCGATTCGGGATGCGATCCTCGTGTTTGATATGGATCGCCGGATCATCAACTGCAATCAGGGATTCACAGACCGCTTCGGGTACGAACTGTCCGAAATCGAAGGCGACCATGCAAAGTCCGTGTATGCGGGCGAGGCGGACTACGACGAGTTTCGTGAGGCGGTGAAGGGCCACATCGATGATCCGGATTTCACCCACACGGTCACCTATGAGAAGCAATCCGGCCAGACCTTCCCCGGGGAAACGAACGTGTTCTATCTCAGAAACGCCGACGACGAAATCGTCGGGTTCATCAGCATCATCCGGGACGTCTCGGACCGGCGCACTCGGCTCCACCAGTTGCAGATGATCGACCGGGTGCTCCAGCACAATTTTCACAACGACATGAACGTCATCCAGGGGAACGCCGAACTGCTCAAAGACGCGGCCACGGAGGAGGATGTGGCACGTGCCTCACGGATTATCGAAACCGGTGATCAACTCTTGGAGACAGTCGAGAAAGAACGGCAGGTTACGAAGTTCCTCGCGGATCCGCCGGCCCGCAGCACAGTCGAGATCGGCTCTGTCATCACCCGGATCAAATCAGAGATCGAGTCACGCTATTCGAACGCGACCATCCGGTCGTCTCTGCAAGAGTCGGTCCGTGTCACTGCCAGTGCGGCCATCGGAACGGCAATCAAAGAGTTGCTCACAAATGCGATCAGTCATGCCGACGAAGAGACTCCGACAGCAACTGTTGCTGTGTGGGCAACTGACGAGACAGTAATCGTTGAAGTGACCGATTCGAATCCCACCATTCCCGAGATGGAACGCACGGTGCTCACCGGCGAGGAACCAGTCAGTTCGTTGTACCACGGCAGCGGGTTGGGATTGTGGCTCGTCAGTCTCGTCGTGGAGGACTCGAACGGCGTTCTCGAATTCGAGGAGAACGAACCACGGGGGAACATCATTCGTATCCGGCTCCCGCGGGCTGAAGTCGACTGACGGGAGCGTGCAGACCGTCCACCCCCGACCGACGTTAGGGGTCTCGAAACCGGTCCAGAAACGCCTGATAGCGGGCGGTTCCGGGTGGATCAGGCTCCCATGGCGTTCGCCGGGCACGTTCCGTCTCGCGGCCCAATTCGGGTTCCGGAGCGGATTCAAATCCCGGACAGTCCAAGCCACACTCCGCGGCCGGTTCGACAAGCCGGTCGGCCCACGAACAGCCAGGGAGGCCATCGGTCCCGGCAGCGGTCCAGGACTCGAATTTCGTACACCCTGGGGGCTCGAAGGTTCGCCATCCTTTCCCGTAGGCTCGTTCGGCGATGCGACGGCGCTGGCGGGTTTTTCCCACGGCAGAGACGTACTCGACGTCGTACTGGCCAGGCTGTTCCCGGCGAATCTCGAACCCCGGTCGTTCCGAATCGAGCACCGCAGGTTCGCGAACGACCTCGATTGCGGGCTCATCCGGGTGGACTCGCCAGATGCCGACCGGATCCGGAAGCCGGTGGCGGTGGGCGCGGGTGACGTGTGACGCGGTCGCGAGAATCACGGCGTCGAGTACCTGGAGGCTCACGTCGCGGCGAAGTTGGGCGGCGAGGTCCCCCGGTGTCCTCAGGTCGGGTTTGTTCTCGATCCCGACAAGTCCTGAGAACCAGTCCGGATACCGGGTCGCTTGCCGGGCCATTGTCTGGCCGCCCCGGCGAGAGATCTCGAAAAAATCCACCTCGGCTGCTCGCTCGGCCACCCGACTGGCGATCTCCGGCGGTGCGTCGATCGCCTTTGCAACCGACCGGCGTGACCCAACCTCGATGTCACTTTCAATAGCGAGTGGCGGGATCGTGCCCGGCGACAGGTCTACCCGCCGGTCGAAATCCGGGCCCGGGGCTACGTAGACCAGGTCCATAATGCGAGCCCCCGAACCCACGACGCTGGTGCCCAGTTGACGAGCCAAGAGCCCGTCGGCCGCTATCTCGGACAGCCCCGGCAGTCCGTCCTGTTCGAGGTGGGCCGAGAGCCGCAGTTCGAAATCGTACTCGCGCACACGTCACGTAACAAATAGTGGGGTAAAAGCCGTTCCCACGGAGTAGCGAAACGCGGTTCTCCAGGCGCGTTATCAGTTCGTGTTGATCCCAAGCGGTTTGTACAACAAACACTGTCGCGTGTAGCCCGTCCAGAGGAAGACGAGGCCCACGACCACTAACAGCGCGCCGAGGATCGGCCCGAGCGCCTGGCCGAGGAGTGAGACGGCACCGATGATCGTCAAGAGCATACCCAAACCGATGCGAAGACTTTGATCCGTTCCACCGACGTTTGTTTCCATACCCCTCGATACCTGGGCAACGGACTTACCCCTTTTGCCATGACCACACCGGGACAGTTCCCGGCGCTGCTCGTGAATCGAGCCCGGAACAGCAGGTTTATCAGTCGTTCCTCGCGAAAACCGGACAAGATTACTTCGTGACCATGGAAGCTGACAACCGACAACCGGAGGTGAACATCGGACTCGTCGGGCACGTGGACCACGGGAAGACCACCCTGGTTCGGGCCCTCTCGGGCGAGTGGACGGACCAACACTCCGAGGAGCTCAAGCGAGGCATCTCGATCAGACTCGGGTATGCAGATACGACGCTGCGTCGCTGCCCCGACGGTGACGGATCCGAGGCCTACACGGTCGCGGAGACCTGCCCGGAGCACGACGTCGAGACCGAGGTACTTCGAACAGTCTCGTTCGTGGACGCGCCGGGCCACGAAACCCTGATGGCGACGATGCTCTCAGGGGCCGCACTCATGGACGGAGCCGTTCTGGTCGTTTCGGCAACCGAGACCGTTCCACAACCCCAGACGGAGGAGCACCTAATGGCCCTAGACAGTATCGGCATCGAGAACATCGTCATCGCCCAGAACAAGATCGACCTTGTGGACGGGGAGACGGCCCGCGAAAACTACCAGCAGATCACGGAGTTCGTCGAAGGGACCGTGGCCGAAGGCGCCCCGATCGTCCCGATCAGTGCCGAACAGGAGATCAATATCGATCTCATTATCGAAGCGCTCCAAGAAACCATCCCCACGCCGGACCGTGATCCGGATGCGGATCCACGGATGTACGTCGCCCGGAGTTTCGACATCAACCGACCGGGGACCGAATGGGGCGAACTCAGCGGCGGGGTCATCGGCGGCAGTCTCGTGGAGGGCATCCTCGGTACGGACATGGAACTGGAGATCCGTCCTGGGCGGGAAGTCGAGGAGGGTGGCCAGACCGAATGGCGACCCGTGATCTCCACGGTTCGTTCGATCCAGTCCGGAGAGGAACTCGTCGATTCGGCCGCCCCCGGTGGCCTGCTCGGTGTCGGCACTGGCCTCGATCCAAGCCTCACCAAAGGTGACTCGCTCGCAGGCCAGGTCGCCGGCGAACCCGGGACCCTCCCACCGGTCTGGGAAGAGTTCGAGATGGACATCGATCTCCTCGACCGACTCGTCGGTGCCGAGGAGGACACGGACGTAGAGCCGATCAGCACGGGCGAACCGCTCATGCTCACGATCGGCACGGCAACGACCGTCGGGGCTGTAACGAGCGCCCGCGGCGGCGAAGCCGAAGTGAACCTCAAGCGACCGGTCTGTGCCCCCGATGAGGCCACGATCGCGATCAACCGGCGGGTCGGCACCCGCTGGCGGCTGATCGGAATCGGAACGTTGCGGGGATGAGAGTCGCGATGGACGCGAACGCGTTGATGATGCCGGTCGAAGCCGACGTTCGTGTCTTCGAGGAACTCGATCGGTTGCTCGGTGAGTACACGCCACTTGTCCCCGACGTGGTACTCACCGAACTCGACAAACTGGCCGATTCGAACGGCCAGGCCCAAAACGCGGCCCAGGTCGGACTGGACTTGGCCGAACGCTGTGAATTGATCCAGTCCCCAGAATCGTACGCCGACGACGCGTTGGTCGCCCTCGGATCAGCGGGCAACGTCGACGCCGTCGTGACGAACGACGCTCCGCTCCGCGATCGCCTCCTCGAGGCGGGCGTTCAGGTAATCCATTTAAGGGGGCAGAATCAATTAACCCGTACTCAACCATAGATGTACAAGCGAGTTAGACTCACAGATACGGTCGAAGTGCCTCCCGAGACACTCGACGACGTCACCCCCGATCTCATCAAGCGACTCCTGCAGGACAAACTGGAGGGGCGAATAGACGAAGACGTTGGCTCTATCGTCACGGTCCCCACGGTTCACGACATCGGAGAAGGGGCAGTCATCCCGAACCGACCCGGCGTGTACTACGAAGCCGAGTTCGATGTACTGACCTTCGACCCGTCGATGCAGGAAGTCGTCGACGGCGAGATCGTCGAGGTCGTCTCCTTCGGCGCCTTCGTCGGAATCGGACCCGTCGACGGCCTGCTTCACGTCTCGCAGATTTCCGACGAGTACCTGGCCTTCGACGAGGAAAACCAGATGCTCGCCTCCAAGGAATCCAACAACACCCTTGGCGTGGGTGACGCCGTCCGAGGGCGCATCGTCACGAAATCGATCGACGAGCGGAACCCCCGGGAGTCCAAGATCGGCCTCACAGCGAAACAGCCGGGATTGGGCAAACACGGGTGGCTCCGCGAGATCCGCCAGCAAGAGGCGGCGTCTGCGGAGGGCGAATAGATGGCCTCGAAGCGGCTCTCCTGCCGGGAGTGCCATCACATCGTCGAACCCGACCAGAACGCCTGCCCGTACTGTGGCTCGTCGAGTCTCACAGAGGACTGGGCCGGCTACGTGGTCATCACCCATCCCGAAGAAAGCGAGATATCCGAGAAAATGGAAGTCACCGAGGGTGGCGAGTACGCGTTGAAGGTCCGCTAACTGTGCCGACCGTCGTGGCCCGCCTCCCGGCCGCGGAACGGGATGCCTTCACGGAGCCACTCGGCGAGCTATACCAAACCCCCGAGCCGTTGCTCTCGGCCACTAGCGAGCCAGTCATCGCGGTCGGTGACGTCGTCCTCGCGCATCTCGGCCGGGCGAGTCACACCCCGGCCGTGTCTATCGTGGACGGACGGACGGAACGTGGGGACGTTTCGGACTGGGTATTGGACGAACGGCCGGACGCGGCAACCGAGTACACCGTCAAGAATCGCGCGGGGACCATTACCGCAGAGTTGGTCGAGGCGATCGAGTCGGCGCTCGAAGACTCCGAGCCCGCCCGGATTATCGTTGACGGTGAGGAGGATCTGGCCGTCCTCCCGGTAATCCTCCTCGCGCCCACCGGCGCAACAGTCGTGTATGGGCAGCCCAGCGAGGGGATGGTCGCGGTTCAGGTCGACGACGAGACGCGAGCAACCGGCCGGTCACTGCTCGCTCGAATGGACCGAGATCCGGAGTTTTGGGAGTTTCTCGGCTAAATACGGCCCGCCCTTCGAAATCCTTTTACAGATTTCGGGCTGACATAGTGATAACTGACCATGGACATCGAAATACTCGACGAGGAGGAAAACTCCCTGCTCCACCGGACTGACGTGACCTTCGAGGTCGTTCACGACGACGCATCGCCGTCCCGACTCTCCGTGCGGGACAGTCTCGCCGCCACGCTCGACCAGGACGCCGACCAGGTCGTCGTCCACAAACTCGACACCAAGTTCGGCATGCGCAAGACGATCGGCTACGCGAAAGTCTACGAAACCGCAGCGGACGCAGCCGAGATCGAAGAAGAGTACATGCTCGATCGGAACAAGATCGGCGAGGAGACCGAGGAAGAGGTGGCTGAGTGATGGCCCGAGGTGACTACTACGAGGACGGCGAACTCTCCAAAGACCGCTGTCCGCGCTGTGAGGACGCCTTCCTCGCCGACCACAGTGATCGACAGCACTGTGGCCGGTGTGGATACACCGAGTGGAAGTGACGCGGGTCCTCGGCATCGAAGGGACGGCCTGGGCTGCGAGCGCCGCCGTCTACGAGGAGTCGACGGCGGAACTTTTCATCGAAACCGACGCGTATCAACCCGAGAGCGGCGGCATCCATCCTCGTGAAGCCGCCGAGCACATGCGAACCGCGATCCCCGCAGTCGTCGAAACCGCCCTCGAAGCGGCTCAGGGCCCGATCGACGCCGTGGCGTTCTCCCGTGGGCCCGGTCTTGGGCCGTGTCTTCGGATCGTGGGGACGGCCGCCCGCACCCTTGCGGGGCGGCTCGACGTGCCGCTCGTCGGCGTCAACCACATGATCGCCCATCTGGAGATCGGCCGCCAGCGTTCGGGGTTTGACTCACCGATCTGCCTCAACGCGAGCGGGGCGAACGCACACGTCCTGGGGTTCAGGAACGATCGCTACCGCGTGCTGGGGGAAACGATGGACACCGGCGTGGGCAACGCCATCGACAAGTTCACCCGGCATGTCGGCTGGACCCACCCGGGTGGGCCGAAAGTCGAGCGAGCGGCCCAGGATGGCGAGTACGTCGACCTGCCCTACGTCGTCAAAGGGATGGACTTCTCCTTTTCGGGCATCATGAGCGCCGCGAAAGACGCCTTTGACGACGGGGTCCCTGTCGAGGACGTGAGCTACGCCCTCCAGGAGAACATCTTCGCGATGCTCACCGAGGTCGCCGAACGGGCGCTTTCACTCACCGGTCGTGACGAACTCGTGCTCGGTGGCGGGGTGGGACAGAACAAGCGACTCCGGGAGATGCTCGAGGAGATGACCAGCCAGCGAGACGCAGAATTGTACGCGCCCCAGCCGGAACTCTTGCGGGACAATGCGGGGATGATCGCAGCCCTCGGCGCGACCATGCTGGAGGCAGGAGACACGCTCCCGATTGCAGAGTCACCCATCAACCCGGATTTCCGGCCGGACCAAGTGCCAGTTACCTGGCGCAGCGGCTCGGTCGAGACGAGCGCACCCGCGACGGCCGAGTTCGCGGGCGCGGAAGCTGTCG
>JAGXLJ010000044.1 GCA_018334775.1 Halodesulfurarchaeum sp. | reverse complement strand
GATGTTCGCCGCCTCGTTGAACTCGGTGGCTCGCTTGACAGCGTCCTGGCCTGCGACGGCCTCGTCCACGAACAGCGTCATGTCCGGCCCAACGACCCGGTCGATCTTTGCGAGTTGATTCATCAACCCGTCACTCGTGTGCAGGCGTCCGGCCGTGTCTCCGAGGACCACATCGATATCGTGGGCGTTTGCGTACTCCACGGCATCGTAGATCACCGCTGCCGGATCACCGCCTTGCTCGTGGCTGATGAGCGGCGCGTCGATGCGGTCGGCATGGACCTCGATCTGCTCGTTCGCTCCGGCCCGGTAGGTGTCGCCGTTTGCGAGCACCGACGAGAACCCGTGCTCCTCGAGGTACGTCGCGAGTTTGGCGATCGAGGTGGTTTTTCCGACGCCATTGACCCCGGTGAAAATGATGACGGCTGGTTTATCCGTGGCAGCGAGCCGGTCGAGAAAATCAAACTGACCGACGGAGACGACATCAAACAGCGCCTCCCGAAGCGCTTCCTCGATGAGTCCCGTCGTACTCTCGGTGATCGTCTTCTGCTCGCCGACGAGTTCGGCTTCGATACCGTCCAGGATCTCTTCGGCGACGGACATCTCGACGTCGTTTTCGAGCAAGGCCAGTTCGAGTTCCCACAAGGGCTCCTCCAGGTCCTCGGCGTCGAGAATGACTTTGCCTGTCGCCAGGGACTTCGCTCGGTCGGTCAGTGACGGGCCGCCCTCCGATTCGTCCGCCCCGTCCGGCGCGCCCGCTGTCGAGTCATCGGTTGCCGTAGAATCGTCGGGGGCTTCGGAATCGGCCTGGGCCTCGTGTTCGGTCGTCGCCTGCTCCGCCGCCACATCGGCCGCGTCCTCGCGGAACTCTCCCAGCTTCTCCTTCAGCCCGTCGAACATCCGCTTATTCGCCCTGTTGCTGGGCCTGCTGCTGGAGCATCTGCTGTTGGGCCTGCTGGGCCTCCTGTTCCAGCTGAGCCTCTTGTTCGTCGAGTTCGGCCTGCTCCTCACGCAGCTCCTCGATACGCTCGTCGACTCGTTCCTGCTTCGTTTCGAGGGTCTCGGCTGCCTCTTCGCGGTCCTCGGTCGCCGCGAAGTTGGCGCCCAGGCTGACGACGATTTCGTCCGCGTCCTCGATGGTCGCGCGGACGAACGCGTCCCCGCCAAGTGGAACGTGAACGGTCGAGCCCGTCTCGAGTACGTCGAGCCCTTCGATGGCCTCGTCAATCTCGCGTTTATCGGTTTCCAGTTCTTCGATCTGCTCGTCGAGTTCTTCACGTCGCTCCGCGAGGGCCTGCATTTCCTCCTGAAGCGCCTGAAGCTGACCGCCGCCTCCTCCAATACTCATGGTCCAAAACCAGACTCTGAGCGGGAAGTATCTTCCTACTCGGGACCGAGCTAATCGATGTAGCCCAGGGCGTCCTCGATGCGTCCGAGTTCCGGGCCAGTCGTGTCCTCCCCGACGAGATAGCCCGCTCCCGCCGCAATAAGTCCCGAACCGACGAGCTGGCCGCCGTAATTAACTGTCCCCACGTCCGCCGGCACCGACAGCGCCGCCTCGACGGCGTCCAACTCCTCGTCGGTGGCCTGTGGATGACAGAGTGCGCCACGATTCGTGGCGACCGCGGCGGAGCCGACGGTATCGACGCCCCCGATCCGGCCGTTGGTCATCGGGACATCGAGTGTCTCCTCGACCACACTCACCGCTTCGTCGGAAAGGTCAGGATGCCCGAAGGCGCCGTGATCGTTCGCGAGGATGACGTTCCCTGCAGCGTTGATCCGACCCGGAAGTAACGCCACTGGCCGATCAGTTTCGGATTCGAGCCGTTCGCGTTCGTGATCGGCAGTGCGCTCGCTCACGACCATCCCATTCGAGTTCGCCGCGAGGAGCGCGCCAACCGTCCCCGACCCATCGATGGTTGTCTCGACGACTGGTGTTTCGAACTCCGCTTCGATCGCTTCGACGGTCTCGGCCTCGAGGTCGGGACGGAGAACCAGAAACCCCTCCGATGCGGCCCCAAAGACCCCGACGTAGGACGATCCGTAGAATGCAGTGCGAAGCACTCTCAGGACTCGGCGTGTTCGGCCTCGACGACCGCGGCGCCCTCTTCTTCGAACCGAGCGGCCCGCACACGAACTTTACTCGGCGGATTGGCACGGCCCCGTTCCCAGACCGCTTCGTTGATCGAGGGGTCCAGTCGAACCGCGTCTTCGGTGACGCTGAACTGGGTGGCCAGGTGCTCGCGAATCATCGACATGGCCTTGTCCCCACGCTCGCTTTTCGACGTCGCCTTGACTTTTCTGAGGGGCACCGTGACGATGCGCTCCTCGAAATCGCTTGCGCTCATGGATTACTCGTCGGTGTCGCTTCGCCGCCAGTGACGACGCTGTGGGTTGCGCTGGGTTTCCTGATCCGTCTTCATGATGACCCAGGCCGGGACGCGGCTGTTCTGGCGCTCGAGCTTGGCCAGCCGCTTTTTCTTGGACTTCGTTTTCTTACTCATAGTGGGCTGAAATACTGGCTCTACTCCTTAAAACGTTGTCCGTTTCCGTCGGCTCGCAGTCGCTGGAGTCTCTCGACGGAAGCTGGAACCGGTAGCAGGGTTTCGATCACCGATCACAACCCAAGTGGAGCAAGATTCGAGTTCGGACCGGCCGAGGACACGATCCAGTCGGACTTACAGCGAGACGCCGTGTACCGTCTCGTATTCCGGCCCATCGTCCGTGAGCGTGCTTTCTTTGAGGCGGACTTCATCGACGGTCATCGTGCCGACAGTCGGGTCCGTCGTCCGGACTCGTTCCTGGACGAGTTCCTTGCCCCCGGCGTGTTTCATACGGGCGAGCGTGACGTGTGGGGTGAACTCGTGATCCTCGGCGTCGAATCCCAGACCGACCAGTTGGTCCTCGATGGGGGCCTGGAGATCGACGAGCGAGTCGGTGCCCTTCCCTACCCCGAGCCAGAGCACGTTGATGTACTCGATGGACGGAAAGACACCCAATCCCTCGAAGGTTGCCTCGAATGGGTCCACGTCGGCCTCGGCGACCGCCCGATCGAGCGCGTCGGCAATGTCGTCGACCCGGCCCGGATCGATATCGCCGAGAAATTTCATCGTCACGTGGGCCTGTTCGGGATCGACGAAGTCCAGCCCTGTGGCGCCCTGGAAATCCTTCTGGAGGTCGGCGATCGGCCCGGTGAACGATTCGGACAGGTCGATGCTGACGAACACCCGCATATCGGCCTTTCGTGTGCCGGTGGCCTTAACCCTCCGTCTCACTTATCCGCTGACATGACTAATCAGGACCGTGAGGAGGGGAACGGCCGCGAGAGCGGCCACGAGTTCTCCTCGGGACAGGGGTTCTCGGAGCCCTACGAGGGCTTCGATCTGGACCCACCCGAACTCGACGTGGAGGACCCGTCGGCCGTCGACCCGGTGGACTCCCGGTCGGTGACCGACCTACTGGACGATCGAAACATCGCGAACGAGCAGGCCGACGCCGACTCCCTCATCGATGTCGGCATCGAGTACATGGCGATCAACCGAGGCGAGCAGGCCGTCGAAACGTTCGAACGTGCGGCCAGGTATGCCACGGACGACACCCGCGAAGCAGAGTCGTGGGTCAACAAAGGCATCGCCCACGGCGAACTCGAGGAGTGGGATGCCGCCGTCTCATCCCATCGCGAGGCGCTGCACGTTGAGGAAGAGGGCGAATTCGCGGCCCTTGCGCACACGAATCTGGCGTACGCGCTTTGGGAGCAGGGCGAGGACGAGTCCGCCTTCCAGCACGCCGAGGACGCCGTTCGAGAGGACCAGCGCCTGCCACAGGCCTGGTACAACCTCGGCTACATTCAGGTCGAACGGGCCCAGCACGAGGACGCGTTGGAGTGTCTCGACAACGCGATTCGCCTGGGCTTCCAGGAGTCCTCGGTCTACGAGGAGAAAGCCAGGGCGCTCGAAGGGCTCGAACGCGACGAGGAGGCCGCTCAGATGCGCGAGACCGCCACCGAAATGCAGGAAGCCGAAGAGGAACGTCTCGTTCACGGTGAATGATCCTCACGGAACGGCAGACCGACCGGGGCCTGCTCATCACGGTCTGTGACCCGGACGTCTTGGGTGAGACCTTCGAGGAGGGGTCGATTTCGCTGGAAGTCACCGAGGAGTTTTATGGGGGGGACCGGGTCGACACCGAAACTGCCGTCGAGGCACTGAAGAGAGCGAGCATCGCGAACCTCGTGGGCACCGAGTCGGTCGAACTCGCCATCGAAGAGGGCTTTGTCGAGGAAGGCAACGTGCTCGAAGTCGAACAGACCCTCCACGCTCAGTATCTCCGACTATAACTTAGCCCCAGCGAGTCGTGACGCCCAGGGCAAGTGAGACACTGCCCCCCAAAATCGTCGGGAGCCAGTAGGTCGCCGCCCGGTGAAGCAATACTGCGGCTGTGGCCATTCCACCAGCCACTGGCGTCGTCGCCACGAGCAACCCCACGAGCATGGCTTCGATGCTCCCAAAGCCACCTGGAAGTGGCACAAACCCGGCGAGTTTGCCGACAGGAATGATGACGAGAACCGTGGCGACCGGCACTGGGCCACCTAATCCCCAGAGTGCAAGCGACAGAGCGCCGACCTCGAAGAGCCACCCGGCCGTGGAGTAGCCAAGCGCCAGCACGAGGGTTCTTTGGTTCGCCGCGATCCGGCCCAGATCGCCCTGAAAGTTCGCAAAGCGGCTCCGTGCCGTTTGTAGCAGGTTGGCGAGGCGGTCCGGGAAGGCGGCCCCGAGTCGATGAATCGCATCCGCGACCGGGACCTCCAGGCCCCGCGCAATCGAGCGGCGATACCGAACGAGTAGACTGCCTGCGACCCCGACAGCGACCCCTAGCCCAAGTACCCCGAGGACGACGAGTGTCAACTGCTGATTCGGCGAGAAGACGGTCACCGTCAACAGCCCACCCGTCACCGCGATCGAGATCGAGGTGAAGACGTGGGCCGCATCGACGGTCGCGATCGCTGCGAGCCCAGTTTCAAAGCGCGTGTCCGTGACCCGGTTGATCACGTAGGCGGTGACAGGTTCGCCCCCAGCCTGGCCAAAGGGCGTGACGTTGTTCGCGAACATCGCCGAGGCGTAGAGTGCGATCCCCTTCCGTCGGGAGACCGGTTCGTCCAGTGACCCCATAACGGTCCGCAACGAAAGTCCCCAGGCACTCACCTGGCCGAGTCCGAACAACCCGACGAGCGCCAACAGGCCCGGACTGGCGGTCGAAAGCGCCGTTCCGATCCGCTCGAGGCCGACGATCGAGAGCAACAGCCCCATAACCGCAAGCGACCCGAGAAATCCGAGAACCGCAATTTGGCGTCGATTCACGATCGACCACCCCATGCGCGAAGCGATGGGCTCGGATACTCACTTGCGGGTGGAATACACACCACTCTAGTGACACGTCGTGCCAGGGGAACCATTACTTGACTTCGAGCCAGGGGACCTCGATAAGTGGCGGTATATAGGTCTCGATGTGGTGTTCCCAGATGCCCTGTTCCCCGAATGCCTCCCCGTGATCCGACGTGACGACCACGTCACCGTCGAGTTCCTCGACGAGTTCGGCCGTTTCCGCCAGCGCCAGTCGAAGGTTGTCCTCGTAATAGCCACGCAACGTGTCCTCGATGCCGTCAGTGAGGATGTCCGTGGTGCTTCCAGCGTCGAGTTCCACGAGCATGCCCAGTCGCTGGGCGAGTTCGCTGTTGCCCAGTTTGGGTTCGATCCAACGCCGGAGCCGTCCCCCCAGCGAATCGGCTTCTTCCTCCGGCGCGTTTCCGGCCGCCGGGACATCGTCGAAACCCGCCTTGATCCGTTTCATTTTGCGACCGGTTCCCTCCTGGATGAACGGCGCGTGTGGCTGGAGGTAGTGAACAACCAATCGTCCGTCATAGCCGGTTTCGAGTTGCCGTCGGGCGGCCTCCGTGACCGACTGGGGTGCGATAGCTCCCAGGTTCTCGTCCCATTCGTCCTGCCAGAGATCGACGATCGTGTCGATGTGTTCGGTTGCGGTCCACTCGTAGCCCGACGAGGCGCCCCATTTGAGTTCGTTCAGCGGGATGCCGAGGCTGTTGATGAACGGATTTGCCGAGAGATAGGTAAGCTCGTGATCCCCTGTAAACGTCCGAGTTGCCCACTCAGGGGTCGCCGAGCCACTGCTGCGGACCTTCGTCAATTCGCCGTCGAGATACTCCTCGTAGATGTCTGCAAAGACGTCGTATCGGGCCGCATCGAGAACGATGAGGTAGTCCCAGTCCGCTTCGAGAACGTTCTGTTGGGGCAGCGAATCTGAATCACTCATGAGTCTCAATTGGACTTCCTTGGGCGAACTTCGCTTGAAGGCGGGTAAAGGATTGTGATACGCCGAGACCAGGCAGTTTGACCGGCCAGCCCACTTCTGGTTGCAAACCGCCGAGACTCACCCGTACCGAACGACACTTGGGGAGTCACCTCCAAACAGTCGACAATGACGGCCACGGAGCCCGAGTCTCTTGATGTCGAGGCCATTCGCGGGGACTTCCCGATACTCTCACGGACGATCGGTGAGAACACCCCGCTCACGTACCTGGACAACGCCGCGACGACCCAGACGCCGACCCCGGTCATCGATGCGATGAACGAGTTTCATCGCGAGTACAACGCCAACGTCGACCGCGGGATTCACCAGCTCTCGATGGAGGCCTCGATCGAGTACGAGGAGGCCCACGACCGCATCGCTGAGTTCGTCGGCGCCACCGGGCGCAAGGAGATCGTCTTCACGAAGAACACGACCGAGGCAATGAACATGGTCGCTCAGGCCTGGGGCCGAGAGCACCTCGAACCCGGCCGGGCAGTCGTCCTGACGGAGATGGATCATCACGCCTCGCTGGTTCCGTTCACCCAGATCGCCGGTCGGATGGGTGCCGAAGTCCGGCACATTCCGTCTGATGGCGATGGCCGACTCGACATGGAGGCCGCTGCCGACCTGATCGACGACGACGTGGAAGTCGTGAGTGTCCCCCACGTCTCGAACACGCTTGGGACAGTTAACCCGCTCAGGGAACTCGCTGATATGGCCCACGAACACGACGCCCTGATTCTCGGTGACGGGGCTCAGGCTGTGCCCACTCGACCGGTCGACGTCAAATCACTGGACGTCGACTTCTACGCGTTCTCGGGGCACAAAATGGCCGGGCCGACCGGTATCGGTGCCCTCTACGGCCGGGCGGACCTCCTCGAGGAAATGGAACCGTTCCAGTACGGCGGCGGAATGATCGAGCGGGTCACCCTCGAGGGCGCGACGTGGGCCGAAGTCCCCATGAAGTTCGAGGCCGGGACGCCCCCGATCGCGGAGGGAATTGGGTTTGCGGCGGCCGCGGACTACCTCGACCACCTTGGCATGCGTGAGGTGCAGGCTCACGAAGCCTGGGTGACCCAGTACGCCCACGAAGAACTCCGTGACCGGGCGGACGTGACTGTGTACGGCCCGCCCCTGGGCGAGGAACGTGGCGCGCTCGTTTCGTTCACGCTCGATGGGGTCCATCCCCACGACCTCTCCTCGATATTGAACGAGGCTGGCGTCGCGATCCGAGCTGGAGACCACTGTACGCAGCCCCTTCACAACGCACTCGAGATTCCGGCGTCGGCCCGAGCGTCGTTTTATGCGTACAATACGACCGCCGAAGTCGACGTGCTCCTCGAGGGCCTGGACGCGGCCAGGGACCTCTTTGCCTGAGGTACCGGCGGCACACGTGACACCCGCAGGACCCTTGTATCCCGGCTCGCGTACTTCAGCACAACCATGAGCATGGGCTCGGACATGTACCGCCAGCAGATCCTTGATCATTACA
>JAGXLJ010000043.1 GCA_018334775.1 Halodesulfurarchaeum sp. | reverse complement strand
TACGGTGTGCTGGTTAGCATCGTGTTTGCGGTGTTGGCACTGTTGTTATTTGCGCTATTCTTCCCAGGATGAGTAAAACGCGGGAAGTCGGTGTCTACCCACAGAAGCCTGGCAAACAAAAAAAAACACGCGAGTAGTCCGGTTGGATATCATAAGTGGCGATAACTCTCCCACTGCTGAATGCAGCCTCTAAGTCTTGCAGGCCATTTTAGTTAGATATCGGTTAGTTCTCGACCTTCGTGCTGAATACAACGCGCGAATCGATCACCGAATTTAATCGGAATCGGCGCAACTCGGGGCGAGCGTGTACCTCGACCCCGCGGACGTCGGCGTCCGAACCGGACCGCTACGGACTGGCGCGGAACTCGCCGTGTTTCATCCCGAAGAAGAACGCGATGACCGAGAAGACGATCATCGAGGGCAGGACCATCATGAAGACTGTCGAAGGAGCCATCACGGACGTTAGCGCGACTATCGCGACGGCGACGATCACGACGAGTGGGCCTACCGAGCTCACAAAGTCGAATTCCATACCCGCCGTTGTGGCCGGACAGACAAAGTCGTTAAGGAAGCAAATTTACTGAACGGCTGATTGATAAGTACCAGCGTGAACTCAACAGTGACCGAGTGCTGCATCCACTCTTTGTATCTTGCAGTCGGTTTCTGACAACCTCTGATTAGGTCTCACAGAGCGTGCTGAATACAACACGCGTATCGGTCAATAATTAGTTGTCATCAAGGAGATTACGGAGCGACGAATTCGTTGCATGGATCGCGTGGGCAGATTTCCCACCAAGACTTTCCTGAACGCGGCATCACGATTGAACGACGCATGACACCACGAGTGCAACTCAACGAGTGGGAGACACTGATTGATGAACTACGTCGATTCGGTCACTCGGGTGATGTAACGGCTACTGATGATCAGATTCACATCGACTTCGGATCTGCAAGTGTCGAATTGTCGCGCGATGGGATCCTCCAGACTGGGATGGCATTACACGACTTCACGTACGATGACACGGTTGCGGTTATTGTGGATCACGACGCCGGCACCCTCACAGTTGACGCAGATACGGTAAGCTACACGTTCAGGCGGCCAGATGGGTGATAACTACATCCTCTAAGTCTTGCACGACACTTTGATCGGAAAACAGATAGTTCCCAGTGACCGTGCTGAATAGAGAGCGCAAATTCAGTACCATGACAGGGAGCAGGCACGACGGACGGCACTATCATGCGCGCTTTAGAGGGAACTGAGGAGCGAACACTAAGTACGTCCCGGTGAAGAGTCTGTATGAGCAGAGACGCGATGTATATCCGGGAAGCGATCGAACTGGCGCGTGAGGCGGTCTCAGACGGGAATACCCCGTTCGGGTCGCTGCTCGTTGTCGGTGAGTCCGTCCTCAAGCGGTCGAAAAACACCACGGTGACAGAGAACGACATCACTGCCCACCCCGAACTCAAACTGGCGCGGTGGGCAGCCCGTGAACTCGACGCTTCCGAACTGGCGGACTGCACCATGTATACCAGCACCGAACCCTGCGAGATGTGTGCGACCGCCATCTACTATGCTGGGTTGAACCGTGTCGTCTACAGCGTATCCGGAGAGTCACTGTCGAACGGACGGGGGGAGGCGAAAAGTGGGACTTCCTGCGAGGAACTGATCGAACGCAAGGGCGGATCCACGGAAGTTGACGGTCCCGTCCTCGAAACCGAAGGACTCCGCGTCCACGAGGAGTTCTACGGAGCGGGCTAACTCCGGGCAAAACGTGTGCCTCTTCGGGTAGCGACCCAGCAAGTCAGGGTGGCCACCTTTGTTTCCATCGGCGCATCTACATCCGCTCCGTGGCTGATGTATCTGCTGAACACAGGCTCTAAGTCTTGCAAGCCATTTTAGATAGAGATCAGGTAGTTCTCAGTGACTGTGCTAAATACAGTGCGCGAATTCAGCAAGCGCTGCTCCGTTGCTCAAATTAATAGCGGGACCGTCAGTCCAAATGTCTGGATGAGCCTACAGTCTTGGCCAGCTTTTCTGGGAACTGTCGACAGCGAATTTATCGGTGCCATGCTACCACCTCCCATAGATATATTCCTGAGCAGTTGGAAATCTTACGGATACCAATGTCCTCACAGGGTATAGCGATAACCGATTCTCAACCGGATGAGTCAGCTCGGAACTCCCGGCTCCGACTGTGGAACAGCGTCATGGCTATCCTTCACTTTCTGCAGGCAGTGGCGATGGTTATCCTGGCCGAGAAGGTCTTATGGCCGGTGACTCGCACTCTTTACGCATTCGACCCCCAAACTCAGTCGATTTTTCCTGAGACAGTCTCGTTTGTCGACGCAAACCTCCCGGTGCTCGTCGCGGGATTTCTCTTCATTTCTGCGGTAGCCCACACCATTATCGCCACCGTCAGGTACGACAAGTACACTGCGTATCTCGACAGGGGGATGAATCCGTATCGCTGGTATGAATACTCCGTCAGCGCCTCCCTGATGATAGTCGTAATCGGAATGCTGGCCGGCGTATGGGACCTCGGAACGCTCGTTGCGCTGTTCGGCCTCGTTGCGGTGATGAATCTCGCCGGACTCCTAATGGAACAACGGAACGAATCGACTAATCAGACAGACTGGACCCCCTACTGGGTTGGCGTCATCGCCGGCCTTGTGCCATGGATTACGATAGCGATCACGTTCGTCGGTTCAGTGACGGCCAGTGGCGGTGAGTTTCCCCAATTCGTCATTTACATCTACATTTCGATTTTCGTCTTTTTCAACCTCTTCGCACTGAACATGGCCCTGCAATACCTGGAAGTGTCACGGTGGAAAGACTACCTCTTTGGTGAGAAGATGTACATCCTGCTGAGTCTGGTGGCCAAGTCCGCCCTCGCTTGGCAGGTGTACTTCGGAACGCTAAACTCTCCAATCTAAGAGTCGGTAGCGTGGACAGTCGGGATCGGCAAAGTCTATGAACCGTTCATCAACCGTAATTGGGGATTTATAGGGTATTCTCCCTCTCTATTTCAGTACCTCATTTCTGAGAGTTATTGAGGCGTTTCATCCACTCAAACGTGAGTTATGGGTCCCTCAAACTCGTCTAACCGTTGGTCGGCAACGATCCGTTGAAGGCCTTCCAGATTCGCCCGGCCGGTCTCATTGATGGCTGCAGCGATCGCATATACCTCCGACCGCGGGACTTTGACAGCGTCTGCTTCGAGCGCATTCGTTGGATTCGCCTGCAGTTCCCGAAGCGTTCCGACGGCCAGCAAATACGGAATTGCCCACGCGGCGACTGTATTCCCGCTCTCGATTGGCATCGCCTGAATGAACTCCCGAGCGGGGGAGAGATGGGATTCAGCACGCGTGAGCACTCGTTCGATAACCCTCGTGACGCCCGTTCGGTTTCGTTCCGACAAAAGCTCCGCTTGTGGAACCCCCTCCTTTGCGAGCCACTCCGCCGGCAGGTAGATGTTGTTCTCGGTGGTGTAGTCCTCATAGACGTCTTTTGAAATATTGACCAACTGTAGCAGACGCCCGAAAGCTTCTTTGGTCGTTTCCAGTGTCTGACGTTGCTCCTTGGGGAGGGATTCTCGGGTGAGAAGATTCGTGATCATCGTCCCGACGGTTCCAGCGACGTAATGTGTGTAACTCCGCAACTCGAGGTCGCTCTGGATGCGAAGGCCGTTCTCAGCGGCGTAGCGTTCGACGAACCGAATCATTCCAGTCGTTAGTTCCTGAATCGGCTGCCGCATCGCCGTTTTCGTTTTCGCATCGAACGCCTCAAAAGTCTCAATTACTGTTGGTGCGTTCCTGACGAGGTCCCAATCAGCTGAGTCCGTTCCGGTTGAGATCCACGGTTGGATCGCATCGACAAACCCGTTACTGGTAGTCGTTGACGTGGAAGCCACTGTTGCTCGGAACGTTTGGAGAAGGTCTGACTTGGTGGCAACTGGAATATGGGACGCGTCCTCGATCGTGTCCGGGATACGGCACAGGAGATAGCCGACACAAATTTCGTCGGCAAGGGGATCTCCAAGGGCGTCGATAGTGAGTGCGAACGTTCGAGAAACCTCTTGGACCGTGTCGTGGCAATACTCGAGATCAGGTTCTGTGTTTGAAACGGGGCTCATAGCGGATGCCAAGGTGGCGGTTATCAGATCGTTCAATCTAACCATAGTGGCCCACGCAAAAAAGTACGCTGCCCACGTGTTCGGCACAAAACAAAACTGGGATCCAAACGATTTGACCGGTTGGGGCCCGGAAAATGGTAGATTCCGGTCGAATTGGACGGTAAATCGAACCACCCCAACTGTCTTGTCGAAGCCCGAGAGTAGTGGTCTCCGATCAAACTGATATCACTCCAGAAAAACGTGTCGCGGCCGGTCTGCCAACATTTCTCGTCCAGCAGAGACGGTCTCGCGGAAGTCTTCGGATTCGAAAAAGCCCATCGCGTCATTCCGGGCTTCCCACTGACTGGCGATGAACATGTCGTTCTCCTCATCAGTATTGACCAGCAAGTCGGTCTCCCGATGTCCTGTGACCTCTTCGAGTGCCTCGACGACGCCGTCAAAGGTTTCGACGAATTCCTCGCGGTGACCAGCTTTGACCGTGTAGAACATCCCCATCGTCCCCCACCCATCCGGGACGTCGCCCGGTAGACCGACGGTCTTCGGAAGGTCCGCGAGGAAACCGCTGGCGGTCTCCATAGCCGACTGAGTGTCCCAGATGCTCACGACGGCGTTTGGCCCGTCGTCACGCGAGTGATAGACCGCCGTCGAGACGTGGGTGTCGTAGTGCTCGAAGTTCGACCGCAGCCCGTCGATCCTCTCGGTGAGTGTGTCCACCGACGCTTCCGAATACAGGGCGACAGCGTAGACGTCCTCGCCGCGAGGCTGCCCGGCATACACGCCCTCCTCGGCCAGCGTTTCCCGAACAGAGTCGGTTTCCGTCTCCGCTTCGGCCTCCTCTCTCTCTGATGGGACAGGCTCCCCGTCCATATACGCACCCAGGTCGGCCGCCGGGAACCGATGTCCGACAAAGAAAGGGCCGAACTCGCCGTACTTGGCCGTTGCTTCGTCAAAGCGCATCTCGTAGACGATCCGTTTCAGGGCTGTCGCCTCAGTGCTGAAAAGGGTGACACCCCACTCCCAGTCGTCGAGGCCGAATCCGGAGGTGATGTACTGAGTGATCGTTCCGGCATAGCCCTTGCCGGTCTCGCCGTGTTCGGCCATCATTTCGGCACGGTCCTCCATCGGCGTGTCGTACCAGTTGTATTCGGGGTCGCGACGTTTCCCCATCGGATAAAACGAGACGTACGTGTCCTCCGGAATCGAGGGGTACAGCTTCGACTCCATGTAGCGGGCCAACCCCGGATCGGCCTCGGCGTCTTCGTCGAAGTAATCCTGTGACGTGTACCCACCGACCTCCGTCACCGAGACGAAGGACCGAGATTGTGCCGCGAATCGCCCGAACGGGGTTCGATTGAACTGCCGCTCCGCCCGTTCGATCGCGTCAAGGGTCGGACGCAGGTGAATAGTGAGCAAATCGGCCTCCTGGCCAGTGATGGTGAACACGGCTGTCTCGCCCTCCTGGCCCTCGCCCGTCGTTTCGAGGAACTCGACTGCGGCCTCGGTGGCTGCCTCCTGTTGGGCCTTAGGCGTATCCTCCCAGGCAGGCCAGTCGATGCGGCGAAAGTCGTGCAGTACGAACCAACCTTCGTCCGTGGGTGGTGGGTCAGCCATTGGGATTGATTTTCGTCCGGGATAAAAGAGGGTTGGTGGACCGGCAGGGCCCACTGGCTTCTTTGAGCCATCGGAAAACGAGTTAGTCAGTCCCGAATCGAAAGGGCCTAATTACCAACTACGCGAACAACTGGCAATGCCAACTGAGAGTCGGTTCGATTTTGACGCCACGACCGTGGCCCTGAGTGCTATTATCGCGGCAGCAGTCGCGGTCGCAACGATGGTGATCTCGATTCCATTGGGGATCGGGTATCTGAACTTCGGAGAAGTGATTATCTATACCGCCGCGTTTCTCTTTGGCGGCACAGTTGCCGGACTGTCAGGTGGGATCGGTGCCGCCACGGCCGACGTCATTCTCGGGTTTCCCATGTACGCCCCCGTTACGCTCGTCGTGAAGGGGATCGAAGGTTACATCGTGGGCCACTTAGCTGGGGCGAGTCTCCGAAGTAAAGCGATCGCGGTCGCAGCCGGAGCGCCAATCATGATCGCGGGCTATGTGCTCGCTCGGGCTGTTGTCGAGGGAATCCCAGCGGCGATATTCCTTGAACTCCCGACCGACATCCTCCAGGCTGCGGTCGGGTTTGCGCTCTCCGTCCCGCTCTCGAAGGCCCTTGAAGGCCGGCTTCCCGAACTCAGATGAGTGTCATCACCGTCGAGGAACTGACCGTCCGCGCGACGGACGAAACAACGCTCGTTCGAGATGTCTCCCTCTCCATCGAATGGGGTGAGACGGTCCTTCTCGCAGGCCCATCGGGCAGCGGGAAAACGCTTCTCGGAACCGCTATCGCCGGACTCCTTGCGGACCAACCCGGTCTTTCAGTTACGGGCCAGCGCACCCGCGATGGAAACGTTGGGCTGCTCATGCAGAACCCCCGACGCCAACTCGTCAGAGAGCGGGTCCGTGCCGACGTGGCGTTCGGGCTGGAAAATCAAGGGCTGGAACCGGCCCGGATACAGGACCGAATCGAGACGTGGGCGGAGGAACTCTCTGCAACCGGGCTGCTCGACCGGAAAATCGACTCGCTGTCCCGCGGCGAAACGACACTCGTCGCGTTGCTCGGTGCGCTGGTAACGGACCCAGATCTGATGGTACTCGACGAGCCCCTGGCCCCACTCGATGACCGGAACCGCCGGCTCGTGATCGAAGCCATCGAAGCTTTGCAAGGTGAAACGGCACTCCTCGTGGCGGAACACGACGCGACAACGTTGCTTTCCAGCGTCGACCGCGTCGTTCTCCTCGAAGCGGGGCGAATCGATGCGAGTGGACCACCCCGGGAGGTCCTCCAGCCACTCAACGACGCGGGTGTCAAGCTCCCATTTGCAACCGACGTGGCACTGGCACAGGGCGAATCTCCCGATTCGGTCCCGATAACGGAGGAGTAAGCTGTGATCGAGATCCGAAACATCGGATTCGAATTCGAAGACGGCCCAACGGTCTTCGAGGACCTCTCGGTCAGCCTGGAAAGCGGACAGACGGTCGCCGTTTTGGGGGCCAACGGAACGGGGAAAACGACGTTGCTCAGATTACTCGCGGGCCTGATCGAACCGACCAGTGGCGAGATCCGGGTCAGCGGTGAGGACGATCCAGCTGTCGGCCTCGCACCCGAAACGCCCGCAGATGGATTGTTCGCTCAGTCGGTTGAATCCGAGGTCGCCTTCTTCCCTACGAACCGGGGCCTGTCTGTGGACGAACGGGTGCAAGACGCACTGGACCAACTGAACATCGAACACCTCGCCGAGCGAGATCCCTACTCACTCTCCGAGGGCGAAAAACGGCTTGTCACCATCGCCGCTGTCCTCTCCGGCAACCCCGATGTGGTCGCCCTCGACGAACCCACGAGTGGCCTCGATATGAGCGGGCTGGACCGCCTCGGAGACCGAATCAAGCGCATCAAGCGGACGGTCGTGCTGGTCACTCACGACACGGATTTCGCCTGGCGCTACGCCGACTCGGTGGTCGTCCTTTCGGATGCCGGTCTCGAGCGACAGGGCCCAACTGAGGCGGTTCTCAACGATCCCGAATTCGGTCTGGAGGCGATCGGGCTTCCCACGCCCCGTCCTGTGGTCTGGGCTCGGGAACGCGGGGTCGAACCGGCTCCAACCACCGTTTCGGAGGCGGTGTCGTTCCTGGAGGATGAGCCATGACCGCGACGCCGCCCCAATTCGACCCACGAGCCAGACTTGCGCTCACTGTCGCCTTCGTCGTGGCCGCCTTCCTGACCGGCGTAATCCGAAACCAGCTATTGCTCCTCGGATTGTTTTCGCCCC
>JAGXLJ010000042.1 GCA_018334775.1 Halodesulfurarchaeum sp. | reverse complement strand
GTGCTCTTCCGATCTGGAGAGGCCTACGCTGCCGAACACCTTTCGATTCAGACTGTTGCTGAGGAGGCTGTTCTCGATAAAATCGACAGTGCGGGCTCGGTCTTTTTGGGCGCAAACACACCCGTGGCCGCTGGTGACTACGCAACCGGAACGAATCACGTCCTCCCAACTGGCGGTCAGGCGAAACTGGTTGGTGGATTATCCGTTGATACGTTCCTTCGGGCGACGACGGTCCAACGGCTGGATCGGGACGCATTGGGTGACCTCGGAGAAACTGTCATGACCCTCGCGAAAACCGAAGGTCTGGACGCCCACGAGGCAAGTGTGGCCGTCAGACTTGCTGACGAGTAGATGGTCAGGCCTCGGGTTCTTCGAGTTTGAAGGCCACTTCCAGTTCAACCTGATATTCGCGTCCTTCGACCCCGGCGATTTCTACACCCATTTCCTTGACTTCGGCCCACATCACGTTATCGAGGGTCATTTCGGCACGGTCAACGGCATTGTCGGCCGCGTGTTCGAAACTCTCCTCACTTGTTCCGGTCAGCGTGATTTTCTTGAAGACCATCGATGTGGGCTACGGGGTCGTCCCCGATAAAACTACGCGCCGTCCTGGTCTCCGTGAAGGTTCGACGGCCGAACCCCTCGATAACCTGGCCCTGTCAGCTAGGACTGATTGCGAGCCGCTCGCTGAGTCTCATTCGATTGCCTCCGCAACCGCCGGGGGCAATCTGGTTCGTCCGGCGGCCAGGCGGCGGAAATACAACGCAAAGATAACGCCGGCGAGGACGCCACCGACCGTCGCGGCGACGAAGTCCCACATGAGAGCCTTGAGGGCAACTTCTTCGATGGCCGGGTCGACGGGTGGGGGACTCGAATACACCAGGGTCGTTCCGAGGAAGACGTCCGAGAGCCAGCGGAGGACTGCCCAGATTCCGGCCGTGGCCATCGTCGTGACGACGACGAAGAACACGGCGAACCAGGTCGTCATTCGAACGGGTGTAAACACCTCCAATTCGACGGCGATGACGAGTGCTACAGCGGCGACAGCCAGGTACGCGGCGATATCAGCGACGAGTCCGGCAAATAGGCCCCGAGTAACAAGTGGCACAATTCCGAGTGCGAGAACTTCCCAGGGGAGCATGACGAAGTGATCGCTGAAGACCAGTGACGGGAGGATGCCGAGGCCGACAACCGAGAAGGAAACGATCACCCAGACCCAGTCGCCATCCAGGGCACTTTCGACGCCGACGAGAGCTAGAATGGCGAGCAATAGCCAGCCGATCGCGGCGTTGAGGCGTGTATTGCCAAGCAGCACCGCTAATTCAGTGCCGCGGTCCATTACCGGGAGTTGTGATGGAACGGTAAGATAAGTATCGCTCCCCTGGCTCGGGAGTTGTCAGTCCGGTGTAGGCCGGGTGTTGTTGTCCAAAACAGACCAATTGTTGTCTGTTCGGTTAGACCGCGGTGAGCAGATAGGTCCCGGAACATGCCGCGCCAGTGAGGGTGACTGCAGTCCGAGCGAGAGCGCCTGGTGTCGGGACAGCACCATATAGTGGGCCCCGAAGTACACGATGATGAACGCGAGGGCTGCAAGCCCGAGGAAATATTTCAACCCTCGTAGTCCGAAAAAGAAATCCGCTTCCGCGTTACGGTGACTTGGCTCCCGTCTCGGTGACGAGTGTCTCGATCAGCCTGGTCGGTGTCGCGTCGTATGCTGGGTTGCCGACGACAAACCCTTCTGGCGGTTCGCGGATAACCTCACTTGCCGGTCTGAAATCGTTCTCGAAGCGAAAGCCCCCGTCGACGACTTTCGCACTGGACCCGGTGACTGTAACCGGAACGTCTCGGTCGGCGGCCGTAGCGGCGATCGGGTAGGTTCCGACGCGGTTGTACAGCATGTCATCGACAATACAGTCCATTCCGATCAGGACTGAATCGATTGTTTCGAGGTAGTGACCGGCGGCACTGTCGATGATCAGGGTCGTCTCGATTCGATCTATTTCTCCCAGCACTCGGGCCGTTTTTCGTCCCAGGTGGCGGGGTCTGGCTTCCGTGATGAAAACTTCGAGGTGGGCGCCATCACGAGCGGCCGCTTCCAGGGCTTCGAGGACTGTCGAGGAATAGTCGTGGGTCAGGATCGTCGAACCGTCTTCGATCCGATCTGCCGCGTTCTCCGCAGCCCGGTGTTTGGCGGTTTCGATCGTCAAAACGACCTCCTCGATAGCCCCTTCCGTCCGCGCCTTGGCTGCCTCTATGGACTTTGGATCGGCCTCTCGAACGGTTTCGACGATTTCTCGTTGGGTCGTGATGAGAGAGGCGTGAGAGGGATTGGCACGTCTGAGTGCCGAACTGTTGTGTTCTAATTCGCGCAGGTACTCCTCGACGCTTGGATACTCCCGACCGAGGAGTTCTTCGAGGGCGTGGGAGGCATTGGCCGCGACGACCGAGGAACTGTGGGTCTGCATGGATCGGATCTCCTCGGCGGTCTCGTCGATCATACTCGTATTCCAAGCCGGTCAGTCAAAAAGGTCCCTGCTCGAGGGCTCGATCAGCCTTTGATATTGAGGATTGGGAAGGTTCTGACGACAGGATCACCAATTCCTAACTCCTGTGAGACCCTGACAACTTCGTCGACATCCTTGTAGACCCCCGGCGCTTCCTCGGCGATGGTGGCTCCGCTCTGGGCCCGCACGTAGATCTGCTCCTCGGCTTCCAGTTCGTCTTGGACGTCCTCTCCCCAAAATTCCTGTTTGGCCTGCGTGCGACTCATCAGGCGCCCGGCGCCATGGGCCGTGGACCCGAAGGACTTTTCGAGGGACTTCTCACCGCCCCGGAGCACGTAACTTCCCGACCCCATCGAACCGGGAATAATGACAGGTTGGCCGACTGCTCGATAGGCTTCGGGAACCTCGGGATGCCCTGGTGGGAACGCTCTTGTGGCCCCTTTTCGGTGGACGTACACGTCTCGCTTGACGCCGTCGATCTCGTGGGTTTCCTTCTTCCCGATGTTGTGGGCGACATCATAGAGCAGTTCCATACCCAAGTCCTGCCAGTCGCGATCGAAGACGTCGGCGAAGACCCGTCTGGTCTGGTAGGTGATCAACTGCCGGTTGACCCACGCGAAGTTGATCGCGGCGTTCATCGCACCGTAGTAGTCCTCTGCGAGGGGGCTACCAGCGGGTGCAGCAGCGAGTTCGCGGTCTGGAAGTGATTCGAGGAGATCCGCGTGTTCCTGTTCGATCTTCCGGAGATAGTCCGTGCAAACCTGGTGGCCCAACCCTCGTGAGCCACAGTGGATGAGGACGACCACCTGGTCCTCCGAGAGCCCGAACGCCGACGCGACTGATTCGTCGTAGATGTCCTCGACACGCTGGACTTCGAGGAAGTGATTCCCGCTGCCGAGGCTCCCCAGCTGTTTGCGACCTCGATCTTTGGCCTCCGAGGAGACGACACGTGGATCGGCTTCCTCCCGAAACCCGTTGTCCTCACAGTGGTCCAGGTCTGCTTCGACCGCATAGCCTTGATCGAGCGCCCACTTCATCCCTTGGTCGAGGACCGCCTCGATCGTCGAGGTGGTTCCTTCGACGACGCCGCCAGCACCCAGCCCGGACGGGATTGCGTCGAAAAGCGCGTCGACAAGTTCCTCTTCTTTTCCGTTGAGGTCCTCCGGGGTGAGATCGGTCCGAAGCATTCGGACGCCACAGTTGATGTCATAGCCGATCGACCCGGGACTGATCACCCCGTCTTCCGCGTCGATGGCTGCGACGCCGCCCACCGGGAAGCCATATCCCTGGTGGGCGTCAGGCATTGCGATTGCTGGCTCGTAAATCCCTGGTAGATGAGTGACGTTCCTGAGCTGTTCCAGGCTGAGGTCGTCGGCGATTTCTTCCAGGAGCGTCTCGCTCGCGTACACCCGAGCCGGGACGTTCATCCCCGCTTCCTGTTCGAGTTTCCAGGTTAACGGAGCGGTCCGCTCCAGAGTGAAGTCGTCGGCCTCGAATGTTGTCATATCCGATGATTGGGGCTCGCCCTACAAAGCTTTGGCTCGACTCACACGTCGACGACGACGTAGGCGTACCACCCGTCATCCTGTTCTCGCAACTCCATTTCGGAGTACGTGATCGCTTTGACCTCTCTGGCATCGATTTCTGACACGGGAACGCCCCTGGCGGTCGCTTTGACCGTCCATTCATCATCGGATTCGGTCACCGTGGCATCGTTTTCGACCGGGAGGACGCTTTTGACGTCTCGAAGGTAGAGCAACCGATCGAGGTAATCGAATAGGAGGGCCGCCTTGCGTTCCGCGCTCATGGCAACGTCGAGGTGTTTTCTCTCCAATTCGGGGATCGAGTCGACATGAGCAGCCCCAAGCCCGTCGGCGACCGCTCCGAAAACCTCCGAAAGTGTGGCTCCCCGTGCTTCGATCGCGACGTCGGCTGTATGGGCTTTGAGTTCGTAGTGACCTGTCATACCTGTTTTTGGTCGACGTTGAATACCGTTGTTTTGCTCCTGTTCTCGGTTAGTACGTGCATATTCGAACTCCGTCCGGGCGGTGGAATTATGTTTCGGGACTGGGTATCACCGCATAGTGAGTGTCACCCTCGAACAGAGAACCGTCCCACCGGGTGAGGACGACCACCTGCAGGCGGCCTGGGAGCTCAAAGAACACATCCGGGAATCCGAGGACCTCCTCAAACAGCGATGGGGCTTTTTCGCCGACGCGTACCGCAAGGCGACCGTCTATGCGTATTTTGATGATGACGAACTGGTCGGGTTTGCAGCAGCCAGAGGGGACGGCTACATTCTCTTTCTTGGGATCCATCCGGAGTATCGGGGCCGTGGCCTCGGTGAACGGTTGGTCGCGGCTATCGCAGACGATTCGAGCGGCGTCTCTTGTCACGCTCGGGTGAGTAACCAAAACGCCCTCTCCTTTTACGAGCATCTGGGTTTTGAAACGGTGCGGCGGATCGAGGATTACTACGAGGACGACGTCGACGCTTATTACATGCGGCTGGGGGACAGCGATCGGCTGATGGCACGGTTGTCAGAGTTGCTTGGCCGATAAGGCAGGACGAAACGGCTTATACATGGGGGCCGAGTACGATTCTGTCCATGGAGGAGCGAACGCGGTCCTACCTACGGGGCCGGTTCAGGGACTTCTACCGTCGAGAAGCCCCGCCAGAACCCCCGGATGCGACCGCCCGCGAGTGGGGCTACATTCCCTGGGAGGACAGTTCGGGGACGACCATGATCCGCCACCGGTCGGTCCACGACCTTGGATCCCTCGAGGCCTTTCTCGTGCGGGAACGCCCTCGTCACGTCTACTTTTCGGCCGGGCACTACGACGATCCGAGTGCCAGATCGATGGACGACAAAGATTGGCAGGGATCCGATCTAGTCTTCGATCTCGACGCCGATCATCTCCCCAGTGTGAACCCCGCCGAGGACACCTATGGGGAGATGCTCCAAACCTGCAAAGGGGCCCTGTTGAAACTCCTCGACCTCCTCGAGCGGGACTTCGGGTTCGACGAACTGAGAATCACGTTTTCGGGAGGCCGGGGCTATCACGTCCACGTTCGGGACCCCGAGATCCAGTCGCTCGACCGGGAACAGCGCCGGGAGGTCGTGGAGTACGTCCGGGGAAGCGGGCTCTCTCTCGAATCGCTGGTCAGCGAAGAGCCAGTCTCGGGACGGGGGCGAAAGACGCCGACTGCTCGTCGGTCCCTCCCGACGACCGGTGGCTGGGCTCGCAGAGTTGTGGCTCGCCTCCAGAACTTAGCCGATGAACTGCTCGGGTTGGAGGACGAGGCGGCCATCGAGCATCTCAAGACGTTTGAGGGGGTGGGACAAACGAACGCCGAAGCAGTTTTGTCGGTGCTCGAGACGAACACCGAGGCGGTCATGGCCGGGAACGTCGACGTTCACCCGGCCTTTCTCCCGGTGGTTCGAGCGATGGTCGAGCGGACTGTCGAAACCGATGCCTCGGCCATCGACGAGCCAGTTACGACTGACACCCATCGCTTGATCCGCCTGCCCGGATCCCTACACGGGGGCAGTGGACTGCGGGTCGTGCCACTCGAACGGGATGAATTGGATGATTTCGACCCCTTACGGGATGCCATTCCCGAGACGTTTCGCGGACACCAAATCGGGGTCGAGGTGGCGGATGAAACGTTGCTCGAGTTCGACGGGGAAAGCCTTAGTGTGAGCCCGGGCTACCAAGAAGTACCGGAGTACGCGGGCATCTTCCTCATGGCCCGCGGGATAGCGGAGAAGGCCCAAGCGTAATCATGGATCTATCGGAGCTACACCGTGTCCAACGACAGGAGCGATCGACCGACAGCCTCCAGGAGCTTCGGGAAACCTTTTACGCGGACGTGGCCGAGTACATTGAATCCTTGCGGGAGGAACGCTCGGCGGCTGCAGCGGAGGCCGAGGATCCGTTCAGGTCCGCCCGGGTGAGCGAACTCTCCAAGGAAATCGAGACGGCAGAGCACGTGGCTGAAGCGATTTATCAGCGCCGGATCGGCAAACTCGTCGACGAGGCAAGTCTCTCGGCGACCGGCAATGGCGGCGACAAAACCGGTCTGACCGCCGAAGAACAGGACCTCTATGAGGATCTCGTTGAGCGCATCGAGGCGAACAAGACGAAGGTCCTCGATCAGTTCTCCGGGAATCGGGTGCCGAGTAGCGATTCAATCGATGACGCAGGGGCACCCGACTCCTCGACCCGAACGCCATCAGATGAGGCTGGCCCGGGTTCACCTGATGATCCGGTCGATCCGACTCCACCGCCGGATGATTCGCTTTCGGAATCAGAACCCAGCCCGGCCGACGCGATGGGAGCCGATTTGGGCGATGGCGCCACTGGTGCATCGGATTCTGAGCTGGAGGAGACCGCGACCGAAGACCAAAACGGCGTCGACCGAACCACAGTCAGGATGACGACCGACGTCGGCGAGATTTTCGGTGTCGACGCCCAGTCCTACGACCTGAAGCAGGACGACATCGTCGACCTCCCACAAGAAAACGCCGACCCACTTCTCGATCGGGACGCCGCAGAACGAGTCGAATAATTCTCAGCCGGTTCGTTATTGGAACGTCCGACCGAGTTGGTCGTCGGCTCCGTGATCCGGTTCGGCTCTGGCTTTGTCGAAGCGTTCTTCGAGTTCCTCGTAGCGTCGTTTGATCTCTTCGTCTATCGACGGCGAGACTTCCTCGAGGGCGTATTCGAAGTGCTCCTCGGTTATCCGGACGTTGCTGGCACTCTCAGTTGCTTCCTCGGGGTCGACACTGTTGAGGAATTCCCGAGTCGCCTGCATCGTTGCTTCCCGGCAGACGGCCTCGATGTCTGCCCCCACGTAGTTCTCGGTGCGAGCAGCAAGGTTCTCGAGATCGACGCTTTCGGCGAGTGGTTTGTGCTCCGTGTGCACCTCGAAGACGGCCCGACGGGCCGCTTCGTCAGGAATCGGGACGTGAATATGTCGGTCGAGCCGACCGGGGCGCAACAGCGCATCGTCGATCAAGTCGGGTCGATTCGTGGTCGCGATGACCACGACGTCTTCGAGTGACTCGATTCCGTCGAGTTCGCTCAACAGCTGGGAGACGACTCGTTCGCCGACGCCGGAGTCTCCCATCTGTCGGCCACGCTGGCCCGCGATGGCGTCGATTTCGTCGAAGAAGATCACGGCCGGAGCGTTCTGTCGGGCCTTCTCGAAGATTTCACGAACGCCTTTCTCGGACTCGCCGACGTACTTGTTGAGTAGTTCGGGGCCTTTGACCGAGATGAAATTGTTCCTGGCCTCGTTGGCAACCGCCTTCGCGAGCAGCGTCTTTCCCGTTCCGGGCGGGCCATACAGGAGGATGCCCCGGGGTGAATCGAGGTCCATCTGCTTGAAGACCTCGGGATAGTCGAGGGGCCACTGAACGGTTTCGCGCAGCCGCTCTTTGGTCTCTTCCAGGCCGCCGACCTCCTCCCAGGTGACGTCTGGAATTTCGACGAAGACCTCTCGAAGACCCGACGGAGTGATACCTTTCATTCCC
>JAGXLJ010000041.1 GCA_018334775.1 Halodesulfurarchaeum sp. | reverse complement strand
GGGGCACGAATACGGCGTCGTACTCCTTGACGAGCCACGTCGTAATCTTATGCTGGTAGTCCAGCACCTTCCGCTTGATGTGACGCTTCACCTTCGCCACTTCCCGACGCTGTTTCTCGTAGTTGCTCGACCCTTTCTGCTTCCGCGATAACTTGCGTTGTTCGCGGCGCAGTCGATCGCAGTCGTCTTCGAGGTCGAGCCAGTCCACGGTCTTGCCGTCACTGGTGTGGATGTAGTTCTGGATCCCGAGGTCGATACCAACGCTGTTGCTCGTGTCGAGTGAGTCCACGCCAGGTTTCTCGGGCAGGTCGGCGTCGTCGGTTTCGAGACCGAAGGAGACGAACCACTCGCCGGTCGTCTCTTTCTTGACCGTTACTTCTTTGATGTCCGCTTCATCCGGGATGTCGCGGTGGTAGCGGATTTTGATGTCACCGATTTTGGAGAGCCAGAGGGTCGCACGTCGGCCACTCGTGTTTTTGAGTTCGAAGCCGGACTGCGAATACGTTATACTCTGGTACTCTCGGGGTGGTTTCCATTTGAGCATCCCGACCTTGTTTCCGTTCTCTTTCTGCTTGGAAAGATTTGAGAGGTTCTGGTAGAATCGCGTCACGGTTCGTTGGAGTGCTTTCGAGTGAACCTCTTTGAACACTGGATACTCGTCTTTCCAATCAGTGAGGCGGTCGTGATGCTTGTATGCTGACCCGACCTCGTCAGCATTAACGTTCTCATACTCGTACCGAGTGTAATTGTACGCTTGGCGATGAATGTCGATATGATTATCCAGTCGCTCCGCTACCTCTTGTGTCGGGTGAGCGTGGTAGCGGTGACTGTACTCCATCGCTATCTCTTGATTAGAGATGTGTTAACTTAATGGTTTGTATCTCTGCCTATCGGATTCAACCCCGGGGTCAAGCCCCGGGGCATTCTCCTATACCGTTTGTAAAACCACCCAAGGCAGTTACTCTGTCGCCGTCCCGATGGCCTGCTCCAGGTCCGCGATGATATCCGCAGGGTCCTCGAGCCCAACAGAGAGTCGGATCATATCTGGTTTGACACCGGCATCGGCGAGTTCCGAATCCGAAAGCTGCTGGTGGGTCGTCGAGGCGGGGTGGATGATGAGCGTCTTCGCGTCGCCGACGTTTGCGAGCAGGCTTGCAAGTTCGGTGGACTCGACGGTCCGCTGAGCGGTGTCATAGCCACCCTCGACACCGAAGGTGAGCATGCCCCCGTAGCCGCCATCCAGGTACTTGTCGGCGTTCGCAGCCGTTTCGTGGCTGTCCAGGCCCGGGTATGTGACCCATTCGACGGCCTCGTGGTCTGCGAGATACTCAGCGACGATGGCCGCATTCTCCGAGTGACGGGCCATGCGGAGCGGGAAACTTTCGAGTTTCTGCAGGGTGACCCACGCGTCGAAGGGAGATTGCTGGTTCCCCAGGTCGCGAAGCCCGCGGGCGATCGCGGCATACGTGAATGCGGCATCCCCGAACCGTTCAGAGAAGTTCACACCGTGATACGCCGGGTTCTCACCACCGATCTCGGGGTACGAATCGGCGTGTTCGTCCCAGGGGAACGTGCCGGCGTCGACGATGACACCGCCGACCGTCGAACCCGCGCCGTGAAGCCACTTCGTCGTGGAGTTCCAGACCAGGTCAGCCCCGTATTCGATCGGTTGGGCGAGGTAGGGAGTGGCAAACGTATTGTCGACGAGAAGCGGCGTCCCGTTCTCGTGAGCAATGTCGGCGATCTGCTCGATATCCGGCGTTATCAACGCCGGGTTTCCAATGGTCTCGATCAGGACGTAGGCAGTATCCTCGTCGATAGCCTCGCGGTATTGGTCGTACTCGAGCGTGTCGACGAACTGGGTTTCGATGCCGCGCCTTGTAGCCGTGTGGTTGAGATAGGTATGGGTCCCGCCATAGAGCGAAGAGGCAGCGACAATGTTGTCACCGGCTTCAGCGAGCAGGAACGTGGTCAGATCCAGGCCAGCCATTCCGGATCCGGTGACGGTTGCGCCGACGCCGCCTTCAAGTGAGGCCAACCGATCCTGGAGGGTTTCGATGGTGGGATTCATGAGCCGGGAGTAGATGTACCCGGGTTTCTCAAGGGCAAACTGCTCGGCGGCGTCCTGGGCGTCCGCGAACTCGTAGGACGTCGTTTGGTAGATAGGCGGTGCTCTCGCGCCGGTTGCCGAATCGGACTCCTGGCCCGCATGAATCGAGCGGGTGAAGATGCCGTGGTCGTCTGCTGTCATCAATTGGGGAAAGTAGAGGTCGTTGTATAAACTCTGCGAATAAAGTATGTCATAATCATGTTATTCAGTAATATATTAGCGTAGCAATCCACCTTCGAGCGGCGTTTGTTGAAAAACTCCCGATGGGCCAAAAGAGCCCTATTCGAGCGGAAGAACCTGTTCTACTTCGATGATTTCGTCGCTCGGTGCGACGTCGTTGGCGCCGGATTCCTCGTAGATTTCGACGACGGTTTCGACATCCGGGGCCTCCCACTCACAGATGCCCATTCCGTCCTCGTTTGCGAAGGTGCCCTTAAACGTCACGTTGTCGTACTGCTCGACGGTCTCGACGACGTTTGCCTGAAGCTCTTCGAGTTCCTCGCGAGAGGCATCCGGGAGCCGTCCGTCCTCGGAATACCGCATCGTTATGATTCGTGCCATTGGATCCACCGTTCGGATTTTCGAAAGAAAGCACCATAGGTGTATCCACACCTTGGGTCCGTTACTGGGGTTTCCCCAATACTATATCATATTTCCAGTACTCACACAGGTCCACTTCAGTCCGGGTGACTTATTCAGTCTGCAGAGGGATTGATGGTTATGGACGAATCGCCCACTGCTGGCACCATCCTTGCGAAACGGACCGAAGCGCTCCCGGATCCTGGATTCGAGGTCAGTGCCGTCGTCGAGGGCGACGAACTGGTCATGGTTCAAACTGAGGTGGGTTTGGCCGGTGTCGCGATGAATCCCGAGGGCCCCATCCCAGATGTGACGGGAAACTCGACATACGAGGTCGCCCGGCAGGGGGCGACTGCGACGGACACCGGAACGCGGGCAGTGGGCGTGGCCGCGCTCAACGCTATTGACCCACCGAACCAGAGACAGCCTGGCCTCGATCCGTTCCGGAGTCTCGACCCGGAGACCGAACAGGTCGCCATGGTCGGGCTCTTCGGGCCGGTTCTGAAACACCTCGACGCGGGTCATGTCGACGTGTTCGAACGGAACCCGCAGACGGTGACGGTTCCGGAGTCCCTCGCAGCCGAACTGGACACCGCCATGCATCCGCCGGCGGCCGCCTCCGAACTGGTACCCGAAGCCGAGGTCCTTTTCATAACGGGTTCGTCACTCGTGTGGGGTGGGATCGAGACCTACCTACAAGCGGCGCGGCCCGATCAGACCGTCGTGGTAGTGGGGGCAAGTGCCTCGTTTGGTCCCCAACCACTCTTCGAGGCCGGTGTGTCGATGGTTGCCGGTGCGAGTGTAACGGATCCCGAACACGTCAGGCGTGCCATCACCGGGGGAAAATCAGAAGCAGACCTTCACGACGGCGGGCTCACCAAGTGGGCAGTCGTCGATCCCACGGTCTCCTCGCTGCCCGGACTGTGCCTCGACTGATTCCACAGATTGGTGGAACGCGTGCAAACGGCGGCGACCGTCAGCAATACCTTTGGGCGTCTCGCGCCAATTGACAGGCGATGACAGGCGAGACTTTCACCCCAGAGAAAGCGTGGTTCACGTCCGTCGCCCCGGACGGCATCCCGACAAACACGTCGACCGTGATTTCTGGCCCGGGGGGCTCAGGCAAGCCCCTCATCGGCTTTGCAGTTCTCGACGCCTGGCTCGACGCCGGCGGTCAGAGCGTCCTCCTCCTGACAAACTCCGGCGCCGAGTTCGTCTATGACACCATGGAGTTGCTCTACGACACCGAGCGCTCGGTTATCGACGAGCAGGTCGAATTCGTGGATTTCGATCCCACCATGGACCCAGGCGTCGACGCCATTGAAATTTCGGAGGAGATGATTCGTGGCAACTTGCTCGACCCGGCCGTCTGGCGAAAGACGATCGAGCAAGCCCTCGACCGCACCGATGATTCCGGTCCGGGAACCGTGCTTTTCGGAACCGCGCTCAACCTCTTCCTCTTCTCCGACACGTATCGAGACCCGATTCTGGACGCTTTCGAGGAGACTGTAAAGCGCGAAGACCTGACCAGTCTGTTCACCGTGAGTTCCTCGGCGTATGCGGCAGAAATCGGGCGCGTCGAGGACGCCGCCGACACGGTCTTGTTGACGGACATGGAAGACCGGCAACTCCGACTCCGCGGCGACCGGTCCGAGAGTGTCCCACTGGAGAGGGGCTTCCATCCCGTCCCGTTTACGAGCGAGCAACTCGACCGGATCCGGTCGGTCGCAGAGGCCTCCCGCGACGAGTTGCTCCCGACCATAAAAGCGATCTAAACTGGTTTCAAGGGCGAGTTCCCCGACCCACCGGGGTCGGGGGTGAAACCCGACACTCGGCTCAGTGTTCTGTATCTTCGATATACCGTTCAACCACTTCTTCCGACACCGCGCACGAGGCTGTTTACTCACCCGGCGACGCTGGCCCATCCCCGGAGGGTCAGTGGCAAGACGACCACGGCAGCGAGATAGGAAAAGATCGTACTGATTGCAGTCAAGAGCCCGAATTCACCCAGAATCGGGTTTACCGAGACGGCCATGACCGTCACACTCCCAGCTGTCGTCAACATACTTGCTGTGACACCGCCTCCGGTCCCGCCCATCGTCACGAGCAAGGACTCGTGGACAGATCCCCGTTTCTCGTATTCGTCGATGAATCGGTGGGTGACATGTACCGAGTATGCGACCCCCAACCCAATTGTGATGGCCAGGATCGTCGCTGTAAGCGCGTTGAAGGCGATTCCGAGAACCGGCATGATGCCGACAAGCCAGATGATCGCGACGGTCACCGGCACCATGTTTGCAACCCCCAGAGAGGGTCGGCCTTCAAGAAGGCCGAAGATGAAGATCAGGAACAGCGCCGTGAACGAAAATGCCACGCTGAAACTCCGAACCGCCGAGGTAAGCAGTGCCTCCGTGAGCGCCCGGAAGACGATCGTGTCCCCGGTAGCCACTGCCTCAAAGCGGGCCTCAGCAGCGACGCTTCGGGTGTCCTCGGTCACGGCTTTCTGACTTGCGCTGGCTTTGACCTGATAGACCACCTTGGTCGCCTGCGTGTCCTCAGTGACGTACTGGCGGGCTCGATCACGGTAGTCGGATCGGAGTAATTCGTCGTAGATTGCGCCGACATGCCGGTCTGGAACGCCGTTGCCAGACAGGTCGTTTCGAGCGACCATCGCAGCGAACTCGGGGTCCTGCTGCGCATAGCTGTGAATAACGTCGATGAGGCCCTGTGAAACGGCTCTGCCGTCGGTGCGGACGAAGGAATCCGGTGGATCGACTCCAGCCCGATAGACAGTCTCGAGGGCATGGTCCTGTCGGAGTGGTCCCTCGACATAGAGTGTGACTTGTTCGGTGTTCGTCGTCGTGAACGTGTCCGAGATGTAGTTCGAGGTTTCAGTGATCTCGAACTCCGAGGGGGAGACCGCGTCCGGAATGACCTCGATCTGCGGGGGATGATCGGCGTAGGGCAGGAAGTCCTCGGTTTCGAATTTCGACTCCACGTTCGTCGCCGAATAGCCAGCCATCCCCGTGATGACCAATAGGATCGCGAGCAGGACAAACGGATGTGTTTTGGCGAATCGGGCACTTCCCCGAAGGAGGTCCCCAAGGCGTGATTCCTCGCCACCAAGTGGGGTGATCGAAAACTGGTAGATCCCATGCGATTCTCGCCAGTCATCGGTAACGAGTTTCAGCGATGGGAGGAAAATCCCGAAGACAAAAAGGGTAAAAACCATTCCCAGGGCGACGACGAAGCCGAACTCCCGGACTGGTTCGAGGGTGCTCGTTCCGTTGGCCGAGAACCCGATCACGTTCGTTACGCTGACGATGAAAAAGGCGACCAGGAGCTGGTCGTTCGCCCGCGACATGCTGGTCCGATTGTCTACCTCCACCCCTCGCTCCTCTCGATATCTGTTGACCGCATGAATCCCGAAATCGATCCCCACCCCGAGCAGCAGGACCGGCACGGCGACCATCATCAGATTGAACGGAATCCCAGCATACCCCATGAACCCGAAGGTCCAGACGATGGCAAATAGGAGACTCACCAGTGCGAGCACCAGATCAATGGGGTCCCGATAGGCGATGACGAGGAAGCACAGAATGAGCACTCCGACAAGGGGAATGATCAGCGAGAGGGACTCGAAAATCGCTCGATCGAAGCCCGCCTGTTGAATCGCCCCGCCGAAGACCTGGATGTCTCCGTCGCTGGTTTCGGCGGTCGCTTTGATCTGTTCCTGAATTTCTTCGAGCGTCTCGTCCGCCCCTTGCGGAACACTGTGTGAAACCACGACGATGGTCGCCCCCGCTCGCGGTTCCTCGAGGTTCCGATCCTCACTCAATAGTCGTGTGACCTGTGGTTGCTGGTCGACCAGCGTGCGCCCGGCGGCTCGAATGTCTGACTCGGAGGCGGTTTCGATTGCCCGCCGTTGGGCCTCGGTCGTCGTCGCGAACGGATCCAGGATCCGGGCGATGCCAGGCGCGATTCCCTGTACGTCGCTCACTCTGAGAGACTCGTCATCTTCGATCGTTTCCTGGAGTGTAAGGATTCGGAGCAGCGCTCGTCGCGAGAAGACGTTTTCATCCGTGATGACGATCTGAGTCGATTCCTCGTCTGCGTCGAAGACCGAGCCGAATTCGTCCTCGACGGACTCCTGGGTGTGATGTTCCGGGACGCTTTCGAAAAAGCGCTGGGTCCCTGCATCGATCCCGACGCCAGCGAGACCACCCGCGAAAACGGTCGTCAGAACCAGAAAGAGCAGGATGACCCGTTTTGAATGGGCCACAATCTGATGATCGACGGCAGCGAAGAGGGGATCGACATCGATATCGCCACCGGGACGGAGCATGGTCAGGGGCCCAGGGCCATTCGATACGCTGTTCGGATGTGGTCACCCACGTCGAACCGCCAGCCGACAATCAGGAGTGCCACAATTCCGATGCCCAGGAGGACCCCCAGTAACGGGCTGAGCATCGAGTCCGACTCTCTGACCTCGACCGGAACCCGCTGGGTATCGGAGAGTTCGCTGTCACCGCGGGCGTTGTCGAACCGGAAGTCCATCGACGCCGAATAGGTCTTCTCACGGGCAGCCCCACCGACGCTCAGATCGAGGGTCATCGTCGCCGATTCACCGGGCTCGAGGTCCTCAATAAAGGCCGAATCGTCGTCACTATCCAGTGGGTCGTCGGTGAAGAGTTTGGCCTGGATGTTGCTGAGCGTCTCGTTCCGATTGTTCGTCACCGTGACCTGAAACGGGCCGGACGCCCCGGGACTGAATGTCTCCTCTGTGACCTCGAGGTCGAAGGCGTCCCGACTTGGTTCCACGTCGGCGATGATGTCCCTGGAATCAGTCGTTCGGATGTCACCCTGCGGATCGCGATATCGAGCGGAAAGCTCGAACACACGCGGGCCCGGTTCGGCCTCCTCGGTGATGCCGACTCGGAACTGTGACACTGCTGATTCGCCGGCTCCAAGTTCGGCCACCGCATAGCGGGCATTGTAGAAGTTGATGTTCTGTTCCTGGGTTTCAGCCGTAACGACGACGCCGTCGACGGGCCGATCGGCGGTATTTGTCACGGCCACGAGAAGGTCGCCTTCTTCACCGACATAGAGATCCCTTTCGACCGACGAAACCGAGAAGTTCTGCTCTGGAAGGGGTTCGAGTCCGATGGATCGGGTTCGCTCGGGCATCTCGTCCCCGCCCTCGTTCTCGTAGCTAATGGCCAGGTTCGTCACGTAGTCCCGGACGATCGCGTCCTGATCGAACCCGGCCCTGAAAGAGACTGTTCGAGTCTCCCCCGTGGACCAGTTGCCAACATACGACTGCGCAGTTGGCGTTCCAGTCTGTGGCGGTTCCACGGCAACCCCCTGGA
>JAGXLJ010000040.1 GCA_018334775.1 Halodesulfurarchaeum sp. | reverse complement strand
CGTCACCATCCAGGCCCAGATCCTGGATCTCCTGAAAGAGTTGCAGGAAGAGCGGAACCTCTCGATCCTCTTCATCACGCACGACATGGGGGTCATCGCGGACATCTCCGATCGAGTCAACGTCATGTACGCCGGTCAGATCGTCGAGAAAGCGCCCGTTGAATCGCTGTTCGCGAATCCACAACACCCCTACACGGAGGCTCTTATCGAGACGATTCCGGGCGAGGAAACCCGCGAAGAGGGCCTTCGGACGATCGAAGGCGAAGTGCCGACGCCGAATGAACCGGCTACGTATTGCCGGTTTGCCCCGCGTTGCCCGAAGGCCTTTGACGCCTGTGAAACGAATCCGCCCGCCAATGTTCCGGTCGGGGAAGGCGACGAACACTTCGCGGCGTGTCTGCTCTATCCCGAGGGGCTATCTGAGGCGGAACGACTTGAACGACACCGTGAGCACCAACCCAGGACTGGGATCGACTCAGGAGGTGCAGACGAATGAGTGAGTCCGATCTCCGCCCCGAGCGTCCGGTCCGACCCGGTGAACCGCTTATCGAGGTTTCCGGCTTGAAAAAACACTACGGAGGTGATGGCGTGTTCGCGGGGCCACCAGTCAAGGCTGTCGACGGGGTGAGTTTCACCGTCAAACGCGGTGAGACACTGGGCCTGGTTGGTGAATCGGGCTGTGGAAAGAGCACCCTCGGCCGGACTCTGATCCGACTCGAACGGGCGACGGACGGTGAGGTGTTGTTCGATGGGGAGGACATCACGACCCTGTCGGGCCGAGACCTGCACAAGTGGCGTAAAAACGCCCAGATGGTGTTTCAGGACCCACAATCGAGTCTGGACGACCGGATGACTGTCGGTGAGATCGTCCGCGAACCGCTTGATGCCCACGGTTGGGGAACGGATAATGACCGCAAGACCCGCGTTCTCGACCTCATTCAGGACGTGGGGCTCCAGGATGAGCATTACTATCGCTATCCGGCACAGTTCTCAGGGGGACAGCGCCAACGGATCGGGATAGCCCGTGCCCTTGCACTGGAACCGGAGTTCATGGTCCTCGACGAACCGGTCAGCGCGCTCGACGTGAGTGTGCAGGCCAAGATCATTAGCCTCCTCGAACGGCTCCAGGACGAGTTCGACCTGACCTACCTCTTCATCGCCCACGACCTCTCTGTTGTCAGGCACATCACAGACCGTGTGGCGGTGATGTATCTGGGCAAGGTCATGGAACTCGGCGAGACCGAAGAGCTGTTCAGCAACCCCTCGAACCCGTACACACAATCGCTTCTCTCGGCGATTCCGGTCCCGGATCCAACGGCGGGCGATCACCGGATTACCTTGCCTGGCTCGCCCCCGAGCCCCCGGGACCCACCGACAGGATGCCAGTTCTCGACGCGGTGTCCAGCGAAGATCCGGCCCGAGGGGTATGACCTCTCCGAGGACGTCTGGGACGCGATCGAGCGGTTCCGCGAGATCGTTCGTGAACGATCTCGCATCGATCTGGGCGTTCCCGACCTGGTCAAACGACGGGTGGGGCTGTTCTCCCGCTATGACGACATCGATCACACCCTCGAAGATCTCTTCGCGGATCTTGACCTGCCTCCCGAGGTCGAGGAGATCATCGACGGGGCAGCGAACCGGGTGAAAGCAGGTCGCCCCTCGGAGGCCCGGAAACACCTCAGCTCGGCCTTCAACAGTGTTTGTGACGATAAACGTCCGGATTTCCACGAAGTCAGTGGATCGGGCCGACAGAGCTACTGTCACCGCCATGGACGGGAGTACGAGGATGTCGGCCCCGTCATCGAACGCCGCACGAAATGACGACCCGACTTCGGGTACTCGAAGCATTCTACTGGGTCGTTGCTGTGGCCCTGCTGCTTACAGTCGGCCTCACAGTGCTCGCCTTCATCTTCGGCGACGGGTGGTTGACGCTCAAATACCTGCTTTTCGTTGTCGGGTTTCTCATCTTCGGCGTGGGGAGCTGGACCCTCTGGGCACGCTCTCGCAAACGACCCACCATCTGGCCCTCGGTCGACGTCGGTCCTGACCCGGACGACGAACTGTGGTTCGAGCCCAGATTGTGGGAACTCCCGGGGCTCCGAGGTGAGTGGCTCCCACCCCGCGATCGAGTGAGCCGATCGGTCAAAACCTTCCTAACTGGCATCGCTGTGCTTGCTATTTCCTATGTGATGGAGACCGTCTTCGACGTGGCTGTCTGAGCCGGCAATCATTTATCCCTATTCACGTCCTTGAGGCCGTATGACCAGAAATAGGCCCGACGAGACGACCCTCGGGGAGGCCGAACGGATGGCTCGGACGAGCGACGAAGCCCGGAGCGGCTGGAGTCAAACCCTCGAAGACATGGCGGCAATGGCTGAGGACCGGGAGGCCGCCGGGTACGAGGTACTCACACTCCAGGCCGGGAACACGGCGCCAAAAGGGCCGGAACAGGGCGAGAAAGAGCGGTGGGGCCTGTTTTACGTCATCCCTGGTGACGATGCCGAAACCTTTCAGGACCTCCTCGAACGCGCCGATTTCGAGGAGACCGGCGTCTATCAGCAGTCGATCGGGCGGTACACCTTCATCGTGACCGAGTGCATCGACCACGATGCCGAACTGGATCTGCTGATCGCCGGGAGCTATCTCCGACGGGCAGCGCCGGACCTCGTCCGAGCCGCACTGGACCGTGAGGGGATGTACACCCACGTGAAGAAACTCGATGGGACCCATCTGGGTTCGATCGAACACGAGGACCCCTCGGCGTTTTTCCCGAACCCGGACTCGATTTTCGCCTACGAACAGTCTCTATAACGTAGCGCCGGATCTGTCGCTATCGGCTGTCCGTTTTCTCAGCCCGTTTGTTGTTAATCCAACCATTCGTTCCCGTTCCGATGTTTTTAAATAAAGCCTGAGACTTCGTACCATATGTCATGGTGTCTGATGCCACGTCCATGGCCGTCACGGAATCGACCGGTGAGGTCATGGCCGCTGTCGAGGAGGCCGGCTCCCAGTCGCGGTATGTGATCGCTGACATTTCCCGGGATGACGCCTGGGTATCCGCGTCGACAGACGCGACACGGGACCTCAAGGCGTGGCGATAGGCCACCTTTTTGCCCACGGACCCCGTTCCGCAGTGTATGCACGCACAGGAGGTGACACCGGAGCGAACCCTGCTCGTCGAGCTCGAGTACGACGAGTCACTCTCCTCGGAACTCGCTGCCGTCGCCGAGTCCGCCGACCTCGAATCGGCCTGGATCCTTGGAACAGGGGCCGTCAGGAAGGCCGAACTCGCCGTCTACGACCAGGACGAGTTCAGCGCCGAGTCAGTTGCCTTCGACGAACCGCTGGAACTGCCGGTTTTCACCGGGACGATAACGACTGCAGACGAATCGCCCGCCAGTCAGGTTCAGGGAGTACTCTCTCGGCCATCAGGCCAGGCGCTGGCCGGTCGGATCGAGTCCGCGACCGTCTTCGGTGGGACGGCGATCGTTTGGGGCGTTGCCGAATCGCTTTCCCGGGACCCCGATCCCGCGACCGGTGTGGACCGGCTTTCTCTGTAGATGCGCGAGGTCGAATCCGCCTATTTCACCGAACTCGAAACGCGCCTCCAGCAGGCCATCTCGGTCGCCGAAACCGCACGCAAGCACGGAGCAGACCCGGTTCCGGACGTCGAAATCCCGGTCGCAACCGACATGGCCGACCGCGTGGAGAACATTCTGGGGATCGACGGCGTCGCCGCGCGAGTTCGGGAACTCGAGGACGACTATTCCCGCGAGCGAGCCGCGCTCATGCTCGTCGAGGACTTTGTCGAAGGGAACGTCGGCGAGTACGAAACCCGGCAGGGCAAAGTCGAAGGTGCGGTCCGGACCGCAGTGGCGCTGCTGACTGAGGGGGTCGTTGCGGCCCCGATCGAGGGCATCGATCGGGTGGAACTTCGTCAGAACGACGACGGGTCGGAGTTCGTGGCGGTCTCGTATGCGGGCCCGATCCGATCGGCCGGTGGGACGGCCCAGGCGCTCTCGGTGCTCGTTGCGGATTACGCTCGCGCCCTGCTGGGCATCGAGGCCTACCAGCCCCGCGAGGACGAAGTCGAGCGCTACGCGGAGGAAGTCGCACTCTACGACAAGGAGACCGGGCTTCAATACACGCCTTCGGACGAGGAGACCAAACACATCGCCAGGAACGTCCCGATCATGCTCGACGGCGAGGCCACTGGCGAAGGCGAAGTTTCGGGTTTTCGAGACCTGGAACGAATCGATACGAATCGCTCCCGCGGGGGGATGTGTCTGGTACTAGCGGAGGGTCTCGCGCTCAAGGCACCCAAGATTCAGCGTTATACCGACGACCTCGCCGAAGTCGAGTGGCCGTGGCTCCAGGCGCTCATCGACGGCGAAGTCGGGGCCGAGGCGGAGTCTGTGGAGGATGAACCTGGGACCGATGCCGACGAGCCCGACGAAACAACCGGCCCACCCCGAGTTGACTCGAACAGGAAGTACCTCCGTGATCTCATCGCCGGCCGACCTGTTTTCTCTCACCCGAGCGAACCAGGCGGCTTCCGCCTGCGATATGGCCGGGCCCGAAACCACGGCTTTGCGACCGCTGGCGTCCATCCCGCAACGATGCATCTCGTGGATGACTTCCTCGCGACGGGCACCCAGATCAAGACCGAACGACCAGGGAAGGCTGCAGGGGTGGTGCCCGTCGACTCGATCGAGGGTCCGACGGTGAAACTCGCGAATGGGGACGTGCGTCGCATCGACGACCCGGAGGAAGCCCTCGATGTCAGGAACGGGGTGGAAGCGGTACTCGATCTGGGTGAGTACCTGGTGAACTACGGCGAGTTCGTCGAGAACAACCAGCCATTGGCCCCGGCGTCCTACACGGTCGAATGGTGGGTGCAGGATATGGCGGCGGCCGGCGCCAACGTCCAGGCCCTCGAGGATTCCCCGTACGTGGATTTGGCGCACCCCGAGCCCGAACAGGCACTCAACTGGGCGCGTGACCACGACGCACCGCTCCATCCCGAATACACCCCACTCTATCACGACATCGACGTGGCGGATCTCGATCAACTTGCAGCCGCCATCGCGGCGGGGTCAATCGAAGATGACTCGCTGCATATCCCGCGGTCGCCTGGTGTCCGGGAAATCCTGGAGGTGCTCATTCTTGAACATCACCAGGCCGAGGAAACACTCGTGGTGGATGACTGGCGACCGTTTGTTCGGACTATCGGTCTCAGCACCGATCTCGACCGGGAATGGACTGTGAGGGAGCTCTCGGCGGCTGCCAGGGACTGGGGCAACGCCATGAAGGCCGTCGAGGAGGTGGCACCGTTCTCCGTTCGGGAACGAGCACCGACTCGCATTGGGAACCGGATGGGCCGCCCGGAGAAGTCCGAATCACGTGAGTTGAGCCCGGCTGTCCACACGCTGTTTCCGATCGGCGAAGCCGGTGGCAACCAGCGTGACGTCGGCAAAGCGGCCGCGGCGGGTGACGAGATCGACGGCACACAGGGCACCGTTGAAGTGGATCTCGGCAAACGCGAGTGTCCTGAGTGTGGCACTCGAACCTACAAACCCCGGTGTGAGGAATGCGGGGCCCAGACCCGCCCGGTCTATGAGTGTCCCGAGTGCTCGATTCGGGTCGAACCCGACGAGGCGGGCCGGGTCGAATGCCCGAAATGCGAGCGGGAACTCTCGAACGTCGAACGACAGACTGTCGATGTTCGCAGCGAGTTCCAGGAGGCACTCGCTTCCGTTTCGGAGCGAGAGAGCACCTTCGATATCGTGAAAGGTGTCAAGGGGTTGATGTCAGAAACCAAGATTCCCGAACCGATGGAGAAGGGCATTCTCCGGGCCAAACACGGCGTCACCGCGTTCAAGGACGGGACGGTTCGCTACGACATGACCGACCTCCCGGTCACGGCAGTTCGCCCGGCCGAACTCGACGTATCTGTCAGGAATTTCCGGGAGTTGGGCTATGAGGAAGACATCAATGGCGACCCGCTGGAGCATGCAGACCAGCTCGTGGAGCTGCGGGTGCAGGACATCGTGCTCTCGGATGGGGCCGCCGAACACATGCTCAAGACGGCGGATTTCGTTGACGAACTGCTCGAGGACTACTACGACCTCGAGCCCTTCTACAAGCTCACAGACCGCGAGGGGCTGGTCGGCGAACTCGTCTTCGGGATGGCCCCCCACACGAGCGCGGCCGTTGTCGGGCGGGTGGTGGGCTTTACTTCAGCGGCCGTGGGATATGCGCATCCGTACTTTCACGCCTCGAAGCGTCGGAACTGCTTCCATCCGGAGACCAAGATTTGGTTTCAGGACGAGAGGGGCGTCTGGCACTACGACCCGATCGAGGAGTTCGTGGAAGAACGACTTGATCCGACAACAGCAGCGGAAGACGATTTTGGTACGCTCGTTCAGGAATTGGATGGTGGGGTGGTTGTTCCGTCACTGAGCCAAGATGGCGAGATCGTCCGCAAACCGGTTGATGCAGTCTCAAAGCATGTTTCAACCGATCATCTGGTCACGATTCAAACCAGAAGTGGACGGGAGTTGACGGTAACTCCCGATCACGATATCCAAGTCCTCGAAGATGATAGTATTCATTCTAAAATGGCCAGTGAAGTATCCTCCTCTGATTCGCTTCTGACGCCTGCCCATCTGGAAGTTTTCGACAGTAGCGACAGCGCCCAGACGTTTGACCTTTTGGAGGAATTTCTCCAAGTGGATGAGATCGACCGCGAGTCTCTGATGGTGAAGGGAATCGATAAAGGAGAGTTATATAGCCTTTTTAAAGGTGTTCTCGCCGATGAATGGGAAGGCGAATTCTATCCACTGAAGAGTACTGCGGAGTTTCTCGGGTTACCGAAGAAAAGACTGAGTAATTACATCTATCGTGAAAGCATTCCGGTGGCGATTTTGATGGATTTGCTGGGGTCTTCCGAAGCGACAGTTGAACGGATTCCAAATGCGGTTACGTTGGGGATGAAAAGAGATCGGGTCGAAATAGACCGAATCGTAACTCTTGACAAAGATCTGGCTACGCTGATTGGATATTATGCTGCAGAGGGTTTTGCTCGGAAGCAGGAGACATCGAAGGGGACAATTCATCAGGCCACTATCTCCGGGATAGAATCAGTCGCTCGTGATTTTTTCGAAAACACGCTTGAACGGACATTCGGGGTCAAACCGTATCGTGAAAATCATGCAAAAGTCACCGTCTCAGGCCGGTTAATGCGAGTGTTCTTCGATAAGATTCTTGAAGTCGGGATTACTGCAGAGACCAAACATGTCCCACCGATAATTTTCAATCAATCGGACGAACTCGTATCATCGTTTCTAAGTGGCTATTTCAGTGGCGATGGACGGGTTGACAAATCATCTCTCCTAATCACGGCGACTACAGTCAGTCGGGAACTAAAGGAAGACTTGTTAGCACTTTTGACCCGTTTGGGAATAAGTGCTAGTGTTGATACGACAGACCCAATCCCGTTAAAAGAAAAGTTCCCCGACTTTTACGACGAAGAGGACAATTCAGTTTCACGGAAAGGGTATGTGATTAGAATCTCATCCACCGACGCTGTAGAATTCAGCCAGTCCGTCGGGTTGCATCTCCCCCGAAAGAACAAACGACTTCTCAATCACGTCAAGGAAACGAACCCTGCGGGTAGAAGAATTTTCGACGGGGGTGACGGCGACTATTTGGTAGACGAGGTGGCCGACGTAACGTATGTGGAATCCGGTGTCGAGTACACCTACAGTCTCACCGTCCCTGGCACGCATTCGGTCATCGTCAATGATACCTCTCAAAAGCAGTGCGACGGCGACGAAGATTGCGTGATGCTCCTCATGGATGGCCTGCTCAACTTCTCGAAGAAGTACTTGCCAGACTCTCGGGGTGGGAGAATGGACGCACCCTTGGTCATGTCCTCCCGAATCGATCCGGAAGAAATCGACGACGAGGCCCACAATATGGACACCGTGACCCAGTACTCACGGGAGTTCTACGAAGCCACCCGAGAGATGGTCGATCCCGACGCTGTCGACGTCGAACTGGCCGAGGACCATCTCGATACCGACCGGGCGTACTCGGATTTTGGATTCACCCACGACACATCGGACATTGCGCTCGGACCGGATCTTTCGGCCTACAAAACCTTGGGCTCGATGACGGAGAAGATGGACGCGCAACTCGAACTCGCCCGGAAACTCCGCGCCGTCGACGAGACGGACGTGGCCGAACGGGTCATCGAATATCACTTCCTGCCTGACCTGATCGGGAACTTGCGAGCGTTCACCCGCCAGGAGGTCCGATGTCTGTCCTGTGGCACGAAATATCGTCGAGTGCCACTTTCCGGGACCTGTCGAAACTGCGGCGGTGACGTGAATTTGACT
>JAGXLJ010000039.1 GCA_018334775.1 Halodesulfurarchaeum sp. | reverse complement strand
GGAAGGAAGATCATCCCAACCACGAGGGGCATCGGGCCCGCCGTCAGGATCGCAACGTCGAGTTGGAGGCTCAGGAGCGAGTTGAGCACCGACACCATCTCTTCGACCTGGGTGCTAATCAGCCAGCCGAACAGCGGCAGCACGAGGAGAAACGTGATATCGAGCTTGACCGGGATGCCAAACGCACTCCCGAGACGGAAGCTTCGCATACCACTATGTTGTCGGCAAAGCCGTTTAAGGTATAGGGCAGGCAACCGAACTCGCCTCCATGCCAAGCCCGATCATCCGCGGGAGCGACGAGATCAATTACGAGTCCCAATCGGCCGCCGAGGGGCTGCACAAAGGCGTGCTCATCGGAGCAGCTCAGGACGCCCCGAACTTCTGGATGCGCCGATTCACACTCGAAGCGGGAAAAACAGTCCCGAAACATACCAACGCGGTCGAACACGAGCAGTACGTCCTCGAAGGGGAGTATATCATAGGCATTCGAGCGGACGGGACCGACACCGAATACGAGGTGGAACCGGGTGACTCGCTGTTGATTCCGGCCGAGACAGTCCACTGGTATCGAAACACCGGCGACACAGAGGCGGCGTTCATCTGTGTCGTGCCAAACAGCGAGGACGAGATCGAACTGGTCGAGTGATCGAGACGGGGCGCTAAAATACCCCGACGCCGTACCCCGGCCCGTGTCCCGGCAGGCTGCACGCGTCGAAACGCTGTTCCTCCACGAAGGACAGGGGGAGTATCTGGTCGTCGCCCAGCGCGAGGGCGAGCGACTGTTTCGGGCCGTCCTTGACCTCAAGGAAACCTCAGCAGGGCCCAGGCCCGGTCGCTTCCGCATCAAAACGGACAGCGACGAGGAGCCACGGGCCCCCGAGGAGTTCGTCGAGATCGCCCGCCGGGCCGAACGCATCCGGATTTCCCAACAGACCGCTGAACGGGCCCGGGCCGAGTTACAGGAGATGCTCTCGGGCTATCAACTCGAAGCGACACCGGTCCGGACCTGTCGGCTCTGTGCCAATCAGTGGCGATACGGCCCGATCACGGAGGAGACGGCGATCAAGACCGGCACGGAGTACATCTGCCGGGACTGTGCGACCAGGGAACTCGAACGCGAACTCTCCTTTTCCGGGGGGTTCTCGGGGGCCGCCGAAGAGCGACTCGAGGAGTTGCTCTTCGAGGTCGGTGATCTCGACCGGATCGTCGACCTACTCCAGGGGGAGTTGGATCCGGAACTGACGAAGTTCGACGAAATCTCGGCGACGACCGAGGACATCCCGGACGTCCCTGTGAGCGATCTGTCACTTCATCCCGACCTCCAAGCACTGCTGGAAGACCGGTTTGACACGTTGCTCCCGGTGCAGAGTTTGGCCGTCGAGCACGGACTGCTCGATGACGAGGACCAACTCGTGGTCTCCGCGACCGCGACCGGCAAAACGCTGGTCGGGGAACTGGCGGGACTGAATCGGTTGCTCAGAGGTGAGGGGAAACTCCTCTTTTTGGTTCCACTCGTTGCGCTCGCCAATCAGAAGGAGGAGGACTTCCAGGCCGAATACGGCCACCTCGCGGACGTAACCATCCGGGTCGGGGCAAGCCGCATTCGCGAGGATGGCGTGGCGTTCGAACCCGACGCGGACATCATCGTCGGCACCTACGAAGGGATCGATCACGCCCTCCGGACCGGCCGCAACCTGGGCAATATCGGGACGGTGGTCATCGACGAGGTTCATACGCTGCAAGATCCGGAGCGTGGCCACCGGTTGGATGGGCTCATCTCGCGGTTGAAGTACTATACCGAGCAGCGCCAGGGGGGGCCGGGTGGCACCCAGTGGATCTATCTCTCGGCCACGGTCGGGAATACAGGCACCCTCGCAGGAGTGCTGGACGCCACGCCGATCGAGTTCGAGGAGCGCCCAGTTCCGATCGAGCGGCACGTCACCTTCGCGGACGGCCAGGAGAAGCCACGGATCGAGAACAAACTGGTACGCCGGGAGTTCGACGCCACCTCCTCGAAGGGGTATCGCGGTCAGACGATCGTCTTTACCAACTCACGCCGGCGCTGTCACGAGATCAGCCGCAAGTTGGATTATTCCTCCGCGCCCTACCACGCCGGGCTCGATTACGGCAAGCGCAAGCAGGTCGAGCGGCAGTTCGCCGAACAGGATCTCGCGGCGGTCGTGACCACCGCAGCTCTGGCCGCCGGGGTCGACTTCCCCGCCTCGCAGGTGATCTTCGACTCGCTCGCGATGGGGATCGAGTGGCTCTCGGTCCAAGAGTTCGAGCAGATGCTCGGGCGGGCGGGCCGCCCGGATTACCACGACCGCGGCCGAGTCTTCATATTGGTCGAACCGGACGGCGTCTACCACGGGTCGATGGAGCGCACGGAGGATGAGGTCGCGTTCACACTCCTCAAGGGAGACATGGAGGACGTCATCGCTCATTACGACGCGGACGCGGCGATCGCTGAAACCCTGGCCAACGTCACAGTCGGTGGGACTGCGGCAAAGCGGCTCAACGACCGGATGCTCGGGGATATCCCCACGAAGGAAGCGCTCTCGAAGCTGATCGAGTATGGGTTTATCAGCGGATTAGAACCCACGCCGCTGGGTCGAGCGGTCACCACCCACTTCCTCCAGCCGGACGCGGCATTTCTGATTTTGGATCACGTCAGAAAGGGGACCGATCCATACGACATCGTGGCTGATCTGGAGCTCCTCGACGAAGAAGCTTAGAGGAAGGCGAGTCCGGCGGCAGCGGGAGCGAATAGCACGCCGAAGTGTGCGAGCAGCAGTACGAGGAGAGCGCCGGGAATCCCACCGACTGCGACGACAAGGACCACAATCGGTGAGACGGCGACTTCGAAGCCGAGGAAGCCGGCGACCGCCAGGACCAGGAGCCCGAGGACGGCGTTGATGATGAACGGTTTGAGCGCTCTGAGCACGACGTAGGCCACGATCACGGCCACTGCGACCAGGAGCAGTAATCCGATTTCGATGGGTGTTGCCATGGTGTTATGGTGGTGGGCAGGGGAAAAGGGTCTTCTGTCCGTTGAGTCGGGTTTGGTCGGATTTGGGTGACTTGGGCCGGATTGGTCGCTCGGAACGAAACCCTCTTTGGGGCGCCCGGAGTAAATCGGTTCAGGGACCGTAGGGTAGCTTGGTATCCTTCGAGCTTTGGGTGCTCGTGACCCCGGTTCAAATCCGGGCGGTCCCACTTTTCTGACATCCACACGCGAGGACCGCGGAGCGTGTCCGATGCGTTGGATTCGCGGTTGTAGTGGGACCATCCCCGGATTTGAACACAAGTAGACGAGCGAAGCGACTCTACTGCTGGTTCTCAATCCGGGCGGTCACACGGTTCGGCTCCCTCCGCTCCCCGAAACGTGGGAGCGAGAGAGACGACGAAGTCGTTTCTCGTTGGTCCCATTGCACCGTTTTCATTGCAACGAGCGGCGCGTTGCGCCTCTCGGCATGACGAAAGCCGCAAAGCGGCTTGCGAACCACTCTCCACTCACGGCGGATTTGCCGCTGTTCGCGCGGTCCGAGGGATCTTCGACCCCACGCAATTACTCACCTTAACACAATAATGTCCGCCGATAATCGAGAATCAACGTGGGCCCTCAAACCACCAAAACCCAACCAAACTGTCCGTCCGCGCCAATTCATGATTCCCGGTGGTCATCGAAGGGTTTAGACGCTCGAACACCCTTTGCTTGAAATGGAGAGGAGAGGTCCGTCCTTTCTTCCCCCAGAGCGGGTAGGATCTGACCTCCCACCCTGGGAGGTTTGCCGCTTTTGTCTTTCCGAATACAGCAGTGGCAACCAATCGATGCTGCACCACGAATCCACGAACCCACACCACAGGATTCTCTTGACGAAAATTTATGAGCAGATTGACCCAACTCACCTGAACCGAACGCAGACATCCGCACCTGAAACTCGGTATCGTATCGACATCACTGCCGGACAGGGTAGAGTTCCAACCCAGCGATGGCGATTTCCGGCGAAACGATTATCGGTAAGACAGACGTAACACTTGTATATGTCCGAAGCGGGTACGAGCACTGATGACACGGACGAAATCGCCACGGTAAATTTCAAAGTCACCGAATCATTCCTCGAAAAAATCGACGGCACCTGGAAGGGACGGGGATTCAATAGCCGGAGTGAGTTCATCAGGTACACGCTCCGAGATGCCATCGAGTTCCCGGCGTTCGACCGTGACGAACTCCTCGCCCTCCTTGAAGCCGAAGAGGACATTCAAGAGGAGCAGACGGTAGGTGCTGAGGAGGCCCGTCAACGGTTTGGAACAAGCAATGAGTGATGATGCATGGACATGGGAACTCTCATCGAAGGCGGAAGGCGACCTCTCTGAGCTGAATCCCACGAACCAAGACAGGATACTCGGAAAAACTCGATGCTATCGTCTCGTCCCCGTGGCGTGACCCGGCTGACTACGGTGAACCCCTCAAGAACAGTCCCTACCGAAAAATTCGAATCGGGGTTTCGACTTTCAGTGGTTTCAAAAACGACGAAAAACGGATGATTAGTGCGCGTATCAAACGTCGGGACGGTGCCTATATTGCCGACGATTAGCGCTGCTGAGTGAGTACAGGAAAAACGTCCGCTATATCCGTTGACATCCTCCCCGCGCTAAAGCGCGAGGCTTTCTCCTTGTACTTCCGTAAGCCTCAACGGGCCTCGTTCTGACGGCCTTCCCACCGCAGTTGATGCATATGATCTCGATGTCGCAGATGTGTATCAGACGCTTGCATAGTACTATGACCACCCTCAGGAGATGAGTGAAATCGAAACAGACCGAGAGGAAACCATCGAAACGCTCCGAGAAACTATTGATCGGCCCCCAAGAGCCAACTCCGATATGGCCGATTAATCGGGAGAAAACAGCGACAAAATAACGAAACCCGACTCACAAACGAGAACCGGAGCCGGTCAGTTTGTGATTCGAACCGTCGAATCGGCGATAAGCTGTCCAGACGGATTGTGGATGATCCGGATGGTGGTCTGACCGGTGTTTGCCACGTCCATTTCAATAGATCCGCCTGGTGAGAGACTGTTTTCACCGGATCGGTTACTAACACTTCTCGAAGTCGCTCCATTCACAGTGTAATTATACTCCGTGAGGTCGAGGGTGTCCCCGCCTTGGTGTGTGACTGTGACATTCTTATCCCCAGCATCCTGCATCGTAAGACTCGCTTGGGGCGCCTGTTGAATATCCCCACCAATTCCGAGCACGAAACTCCCGATAACCGCGGCCAGAATCACGGTAATTGCCACCATCAGAATGACTCCGATGACCGGTGACACGCCACGCTTGTCCAGTGTTTCGCCGAGTTGTGTGTCTATCATGGTATGTACGTCCGGATTCCCTGGACCGCCACCAAGTGGGGGTCCTAATGCCCGACGCTTACCGAATTTATGGTCCGACCACGGATAATCATGCGGATAGAGGAGTAAAAGGTGTCACAGACCCATACCGACCAAAACCCGACCGTTCACCGACCGCGTTTCACTCCCACGCCGCCGGGGCGTAGCCCAGGTACCGCACTGCAGTCGGGTAGGCCAGACCGAGAACGACCGCCAGGCCGATCTGAACCCAGATGCTCGGCTCGCCGCCGGGCCAGAAGAGTGTCAGCCCGGTCAACAGTACCGTGAGGATGACGATAAGCGCCAGGTAGTGGGGCAAAAGTTCCCGGATCGAATCCCAGTCCATATCCGCCCAAGAACTGCCACCCGCTTGGGTCTTCTGGGTTCAACCGCTCACAAAATGCCGAATGCTGAAATAAATGCCCGCGATGATGATGACCACGAAAAGCACCGGAATCGCAATGCCATAGCTGACGTACAACAATGACTCGAAGGCGTCACCGTACTGGGACTGGGAGAGCACAATCAGCCCCACGATGATGAGCGCGCCAAAAAGCACCCCTCGCGAGGGCAGCGACCATGTCATACCTGTTCTCTGAGAGGTGGCGTGATAGTCCTTGGCATCTCTCACGGCGAGAGGTGACTGCAGTGCTGGGCCTCCGGGTCATAACAGTCCGGACACTCCTCGGGCAACTCGACAAACCGGTCCAACCGCTTGGCGACTTCATCCGTGGTCGCGTGTTCCAGCCGACACGCCTCCTCGTGAAAGCCCTCGGTCACCCCCAGTTCCTGGACGAGGAAGCGCTCGATCCGACAGTGTTTGCGCAGGAGCGCAACCGCCTCCGTCTCGCCCTGGTCCGTGAGGGAGGCCCCACGGTGTTTCTCGTAAGTGACCAAACCCAGTTCAGTGAGGTGATTGAGGCGGTCGGTGACACTCGGTGGCGAGACCCCCAGGCGATCGGCGATCGCCCCGGTCGCTGCGGGATCACCGTCCCGAGACAACAGGTAGATCTCCTTGAGATACATCTCCACGCTTTCGCTGTAGGTTTTCTCGGAATGGTAGCTCATTTGGGATCACAGGATCGGCCGGAGCCGATCGGTAACTAACTGCATCGCTGTTCGAGGCGCGTCTCCTTTTACCCACCGCTCGCGGCGGCCGCTTCGAGCACCTCGACCAACCGGTCGACCAGTTCGGTCGCTCGCTCGCGCTCGTGAGCCTCCGCATACACCCGCACGACCGGTTCGGTCCCGCTCGGCCGCGCCAGAACCCACGCGTCCCCGAAATCGACCCGGTAGCCATCGATAGTCGTCACCTCGCCCTCCGTCCCTCTGGCCCACTCCCCAGCCCGCTCCACGAGCGTGGCCCGTTCGGCCTCGTCCTTGTAGTGCACGTTCCTGCGGACGTTTGCGTAGCCGTTGTACGGGGCGACGACCTCGCTGGCCGAGGCCTCCGTAATGAGTTCCAGGAACCGTGCCGCCGTGTACGCCCCATCCCGGTTGATGCGATAGGCCGGAAAGATCACGCCGCCGTTGCCCTCCCCCGCCACCGGCACCCGCTCCCCGGCTTGCTGGAGTTCACGGATCCGGGTCATGATCCGGGTGCTCCCAATGGGTGTCAGCTCCAGGTCGGCTCCAGTTGCGGCCGCCACGTCGACCAGTCGCTGGGAGACATTGACCGCCGAGACCGTGGTGTCACCGGCCGAAAGCGTTGCATCCGCGAGTGCGGCCAGCGTGGCGTCCCCCTCGATGTACGACCCGGTTTCGTCGAAGAAAATCGCCCGATCGGCGTCCCCGCCGTGGGCCACACCCACGTCAGCGTCGGTGGCCCGAACGAGGTGACCCAGATCCGAGAGGTTCGTTTCGACCGGCTCCGGATCCCGTCCCGGGAAGTGCCCGTCCGGATGGGCGTTCACCGTGTGCACCGAACAACCCAACTCGCGGAAGAACTCGGGACTCGTCAGAGCCCCCGCTCCGTGGCCCGGGTCCAGGGCCACAGTCAAGTCGGCCGCAGCAATCGCCTCCCGGTCGGCGGCCCCCAACAGCTCCCGAATATAGGCCCGCCCTGCCCACTCGACCGTCCGGTCCCGGCCTGTCATGTCCCAGTCCGCATACGCCGGATCGTCGTCCAAAAGCGCCGATTCGATCGCTTCCAGCCGTTCGACCGACAGTTCGACGCCGTCCGCCCCGACGAGTTTGATGCCGTTGTACGCCGGCGGATTGTGCGAGGCAGTGATCATGACCCCCGGGACCCCCTCGTCCGCGGCGTAGGACTGGAGCGCCGGCGTCGGAACGATTCCCAACCGATCCACGTCCGCGCCCACGCTCGCAAGCCCGCTCGCGGCCGTGTTGACGAGCATCGGCCCGGTCAATCGCGTGTCCCGCCCCAGCGCGACCCGATCAACTCCCCACACGGTGCCGGCCGCGGCTGCAACCCGAAGGACAAAGTCGGGTGTCAACTCCTCGGTAACCCGTCCCCGGGTGCCGCTGGACCCGAATACCTGCATTATCAGAGGGGAGGACAGGCACCCCCAAAGCCGTTGTGAAAACCCCGAATCGCCGTCTCGCCCATCATAACGTGTAAGCCAACCCCACCCAATCCCCTTCACATGATCGTTCCAGGGTCCTCCTCCCAAGCGGTGGCCGCCGAACTCGCCACCGAAATCGACGAGCCCCTCGCCGAAGTCGAATACCGGCGGTTTGCCGACGGAGAACTGCTGGTCGAAGTCCCACCCCAGGACGGGCGCGCAATCGTCGTCGCCGCCACCGGGTCGAGTGACGCACACATCCAGTTGCTCCAGCTCCAGGACGCCGTCCGCGAGGCCGGCGCCGACGAAGTCCTGACCGTCATCCCCTACATGGGCTATGCACGCCAGGACCGGGCCTTCGAATCGGGCCAACCGGTCACCGCCCGAGCCATGGCCAAGGCTATCGGGTCCGGTACGGACCGGGTGCTCACTGTCAGTCCCCACGAACCGGCGATTCGAGAGTTCTTCCCCGTCCCATGCGAGATGCTCGACGCGGCCGGTCGATTGGCCGAGCCGCTTCCGGCCGATCTCACCGACCCGATCTTCCTCGCCCCGGATCGCGGCGCTATCGACCTCGCAAAAAC
>JAGXLJ010000038.1 GCA_018334775.1 Halodesulfurarchaeum sp. | reverse complement strand
CCGGGGAGTATACCCCGGCTGGGCTGCCGATGATTCCTGGTGCCGACCTTGCAGGGATGGTGACAGCGGTCGGGCCGGGGGTCCAGTCACTCGAGCCTGGCGACCGGGTATTCGGAACTGGACTCGGTCGGAATCGCCAGGGAACCTACGCCGAGTACGCCGTTGGACCGGAAGACAATCTTGCGAAACTGCCTGATGGGGTCTCCTTTCAAGAGGCGGCGGCAGTCGCTCTCGTCGGTGTCACCAGTTGGCGGGCTCTCATGGATCACGGCGGGCTTGCATTGGGCGATACCTGTCTCGTCCATGGAGGGTCCGGAGGCGTGGGCCATGTGGCTGTCCAACTCGCAGCAGCAGCCGGGGCTAAGGTGATCGCGACGGCTCGACCCGAGTATCAGGCCCGGCTTGCGGACCTCGGGACAGACCTCACGTTTGATTATCGCCGCGAAGACCTTGCAGAAGCCGTGATCGATGCTGGCCGACCGGATGTCATTCTTGACCACCGGCTCGACGACTATCTCCAGTTCGATGCGACAGTGGGACATGTCGGCACCCGGGTCGTCGGCATCGGCAATACGAACCCAGCAGCCGGGTTCGAGGACGTAGCAGCGGCCCGGGCGAAGGATCTCCAACTCGTGTTGATGAGTATGTTCAACACACCCAGCTATCGGCCAATCCTCTCTCAACTCGCCACCCGTATGGACGCGGGTGACCTGCAGCCCGAAATTGCCCGGACGTATGATTTGGCGGATGCAGCTGCCGCCCAGCGGGCGGTGCTCGACGACCAATTCCTCGGCAAGCTGGTCGTCGAACCGTGAGTATAACTTTGGTACGCGGTAACATTTCGTATGGACGTCACCTTCGACTTTTCGGATCGCGTCGCGCTGGTAACTGGAGTTTCCGGCAGCCTGGGGAGCCACGTCGCCGAGGCGTTTCTCGAGGCTGGCGCAACTGTGGCCGGCACCGACCGTCGGCCACCATCAGAGACCGATTCGGGCCTCTCAGCGGCGGCTATTGACTTCTACCAGGCGGATCTCACCGAGGAGTCGGCCGTCGAGTCCCTCGTTGAAGATGTCATCGAGGATCATGGACGAATCGATTTCCTGTTGAACATCGCCGGTACCTGGGCCGGCGGTGATCCCATCGAAGAGACCCCCCTCGAGACGTTCGAAATGGTTTTTGATGTCAACCTGAAGACGATGTTTTTGACCTCGAAACACGCGCTTTCCCACCTGAAAGAAACCGAGGGCGCGATTGTCAACGTCAGCGCGAAGGCTTCACTGTCCGGCGGCGACGGAGACGGCCCCTATCGGGCGTCGAAAGCCGCTGTTCGCTTGTTGACCGAAACAATCGCCGAGGAGCAATTAGGGACTGTCAGGGCCAATGCGGTGATGCCGAGTGTGATCGATACGCCCGCCAATCGGGAGATGATCCCCAACGGGGACGTTGAGAAGTGGGTCGATCCCGCAGATATCGCACGGACGATGCTGGCACTCTGTAGTGACGCTACCGGTCCGACCAGTGGGGCCGCACTACCGGTGTTCGGCGAGGTGTGATTCACTCAGGCATCGCCGTCAAATCCGACTCTTCGCCTGCCTGAACGGTCATCACTGGTACCGGAGCCGAGCGGACGACCCGTTCGGCGACGCTTCCAAGAAGCAGTCGGTCCAACCCTCCACGACCATGCGTTCCCATGACGATGAGATCGCCGTCTTCTTCGGTTGCGTATTCTACGACCCGTTGGCTGGGCCGTCCTTCGAGACGGAGCCGTTCAACTGGGACCTCACGAGCTTCGCAGGCTGCCTCGACTATGTCGAGGGCTTCTTGGCCCTCCCGTTCCAGTGCCTGGGAGACCCCTTCCCAGGACCCCTCCGTGGGCACACCCGAGAAACTCGCGATGTTTACCACATAAAGGGCGTGAATCGTCGCGTCGTGAACGGTCGCGAGTTTGATGGCGTGGTCGATAGCCGGCCGGCTCGACGCTGATCCGTCCGTGGGAACGACGATCCGGTCGTATAGACCCATGTTACCGAATTACACTGTTTGGGTCTTTAATTGTTCGCCGGGAGCTGGACGTGTTTGATGTCGTCTCTACCGGCTCGGCGGACAATCGCTCGAACCGGATCTCTGGCGCCAACGAGATTATCGGATTCGCCGTCGAGGACGACGAGTCTCGCCGGTTCACCCTCCTCAATGATGCCACCCTGTTGTCCGGCAACTTCCGTTCCGGCTCGTGTCGCCATGTCAAGGACCTCGGGGTCGGTAAGCTCACAGCACTTCGCGACGAACTCCATTTCCCGAAACATCGAGGGACTGTTGAGCATGACGTTGTCCGTCCCCAGCGCGACTGTCGTGTATTTTCGTAGGTCCGAAATCGAGGGTAAGCCAACCTCGGTGACGAGATTTGACCGTGGAGAGACGACGATCGGGATGTCCATGTCCGCGACTCGTTCGAGGTGCGCTGATTCGGCATATACCATATGGACCAAATGGTCCGGTTCGAGATCGAGCGCTGCATCGATGTCCGAGGCGTCCCGCTCTCCGGCGTGAATGGCGAAGGGCTTGCCAGCGTCCTGGGCGGCCGCTCGTGAAGCAGCGAAGTCCCCGTCATTTGCTCCGCTCGCCCCGAACCCGTCCGCGACATCCAGTACTGTAGGATCTCCTCGACCGAATGCAACGGGTTTGATATCCAGTCCCGCCACCGCTTCGTGGAGTGCAGCCACCCCCGCAATTCCTTCCTCGCGGAAATCGACGAACGTCGCTGTTCCGCCCGATTGCATGAAGGAAAGTGATCGGCGCATAGCTGCAATCTGGTCCTCGCGACTCGATTCGGCGAGCAACTGGTGTTTGAGCCCATCCGGCGGAGCGACGAGTGATTTGAGGCTGAGCTCACGACCTGCCTCCTTTGCGATCGAATCACCAACATGGGTATGGGCGTTGACGAAGGCGGGGAAGACGATGTCCTCGCTTTCGACTGGCGTCGCTTCGACCGCGACGATTTCCCCGTCTTCGACGACGACGCGGCCCTCGAGTGACCGGAAATCCGCCCCGGTGACGATCTGTCCCTCGATGATCATTCTGTCCCACCCTCGAAATCCGCCAGTGACGTGTACCGACCGGGCGAGTCGGTTTCGGCAATTCGACCACCCTCGATTTCGAGCCCGAGTTCGCGTTCCGCGGCTTGACCGACCGATTCGGTGTGTGCCGACGGACAGTACACCCCCAGGCGCCACTGTTCGAGTTGCGCTCGCTCGAGTGCGGAGACGAGCGTTGATTGGTCGGTCAGTTCACGGATTTCGCCGTTCACCGTGACCTTGGTGGTTGATTCTCGCATTGCTGGTGGGCCCTGAACGTCCAGAAGAACCATGTCGGCCCCGATCCCTGCAGCCTGGGCGATGTTGGCTTCGGTATCTCGAATCGCTTCCGGATCGGCTTCGAGCAACGCGTTTGCACGGTCACGGCCGACGTCGCCGTATTCGGCCCAAATGGCACGCTTGTAGAGCCGACGGTCTGCGAGTCGCTCGGCCAGCGGCGCAGCCGCCTCGACATCCCGAAGCGCGACCCGCAGGGCTGGATCGTCCATTCGGGCGACCGACGCAGCATCGGCCGCTCCGGATTCGAGCAGTCGCACCGTGGCCCGCTGGAGCATCGCCTTGCTTATTCTGGTGACATGGTGATTGTAGACAGTTGGATTCATCAGCGCGCGTGCGACCAGCAAACTCTCTGCGGTCTGGACGTTTCCCTCTCCGAGGACCAGACTCCCATCGACGAACTGGAGTGCCCGGAGCAGCCGTTCGATGTCGATCGTCCCGTAGGGCACCCCGGTGTGGTGAGCGTCTCTGAGGAGGTAGTCCATCCGGTCGACGTCGAGTTCGCCCGAGACGAGTTGCCCCAGTCGCCCCCTCCCGGCGATCAGTGCGGCAACCCGGTCCGGATCGACGTCGTGGGCGTCGAGAACGGCGGCGACCGGCCCCTCTTCGATCAGGTGGGACATGTCGTCGTGATAGCGGTTTGTGTGTCGATGCAGCAGTTCTTCGATGCTATGGCTGAACGGTGTATGGCCGATATCGTGGAGGAGGGCTGCCGCTCGAACCGTCCGGGCGTCATCCCCTCGAACCTCGAGCTGTTCGAGCGCCCGTGTGGCCAACTCGTGGACCCCGAGGCTGTGTTCGAACCGGGTATGATTCGCTGAAGGATAGACGAGGGAAGCGGTCCCGAGTTGGTTCACCCGCCTGAGACGCTGGACCGACGGGGTTTCGAGCAGCGCCGCGCCGACCCCCTGGACCTCGATGTGGTCGTGGACGCTGTCCTTGATGGTAGTCATTGAATCCAGTTTGGTCGGGTTCGCACAAAAACTCGGGGTTGGGCAGTCGGCAGCACAAGTGATCTCCGGGGCCGGCCTTTCGGGGACTATCTTCCTTCGAGAAGAGAATCCCGTCCTTCAGGACGGGAGTGAATCCGACAACGCGGACACAAACTACCGTCGATGGCAGTCTGGATATTCTCCGTTGATCCACACCATTAAGTAGGGGTCTGCGATGGCCTCGATTCGCTCGGCGATTCCGCCTCGAAAATCTGGAACGTCGCACGCTGGACAGGCGACCGCATCTGGGACGCAACCGGCGAAATCCCAGATGATGGCGTTTTGAAGGGGTACATGAAGAACCGCGAGTGCTGGAAAGACTTGAACGCTCAATCCAGTCAGAAAGTCATCGAAGAACTTTCCGGCGCTTTCCAGTCGTGGTTCGACCTGCGACAGAAAGACCCGGAGGCGAATCCACCTGGCTACCGCAAACACGGCGATAAACGCCCGAAGAGTACGGTCACGTTCAAAGAAGACGGCTTCGAGCACGACCCCGAAAACAACCGCGTCAGACTCTCGAAAGGCTCGAACCTCAAAGAGTACTGGTCGGACTTCCTTCTTTGCGAGTACCAAACTCGCCCGGACGTTGACCTCTCGGACGTCAACCGGGTGCAGACCGTTCGCGCTGTCTGGACCGGTGAGGAGTGGGAACTGCACTTCGTCTGCAAAGTCGAACTCGAAACGACCGATGCAGTAGGCGACGAAGTGGTGGGCATCGACCTTGGTATCACGAATATCGCCACGGTCGCGTTCCCCGACGAATACGTTCTGTACCCCGGCAACTCGCTCAAGCAGGACAAGCACTACTTCACCCGCGCAGAGTACGATACCGAGGGGGAGAACGGCCCGTCTGAGAAGTCGATGTGGGCGCGGAAGAAACTCACTGACCGCGAAACCCACTTCTACCACACACTTACGGACACCATCATCACAGAGTGTGTCGAACGTGGTGTCAGCACGCTGGCGGTGAGTTGGCCGGAAGACGTTCGGGAGTCCGATTGGGGGAAAACTGGGAACAAGAAATTACACTCGTGGGCGTTCGACCGCATCTACCTGTACCTTGCCTACAAGGGGGAGAGACGTGGGGTCGAGGTCCTCAAGGAGAACGAGTGGGACACGAGTAAGACCTGCTCACGGTGTGGCGACGAGACGAGTTCGAACCGTGTCGAACGTGGTCTGTACGTCTGCTCGGCGTGTGGAATGGTAGCCAACGCGGATTGCAACGGGGCGGAGAACATGCGCCAGAAGATAACTCCGAGTCCTCACGGCGAGGATAGGAGTAACGGCTGTGTGGCACAGCCATCGGTACACCTGTTTGACCGCGAGAGCGGGACCTTTCGCACGAGAGAACAGGCGGTATCGTAAACCGGCAAATATCCCACCTGCAGGACGGGAAGCCGCACCCTTCAGGGCGCGGAGGATGTCACACCGACGGTTCTCGCCGATGGGGCCAGGAAGCCGAACCGACCACCAATCAACCGGGGGTCGTCACGGTAGCCGAGGAACCCGGCCGCAGTCAGAAGCCCCAATATTTCCAAGACGAGGCCCGGACTGCTGGGCGGAAGCTATTGCAGTGGACAGTTATCGGTGGTTCCGGAGTTTCTGCACATAGTGGAATCCGAGACGCTCTTCGAATACCTGAAATACGGGGCAGACGAGCTCAGCGTCGGTCGCAAGCGATGACCCAGCAGTTCTGAAACGAGTTCAGTCTGCACTTACCGAACTGCGGTAACAGTTCGCTGCTCGCTTGGACCGGAACGAATGGTTTTAACCTGACCGGCCGGTACACCGCGGTATGGCCATCAAGCCCGACTACGTCAAAAAGACTGGTACGATCCTTCTCGAACGGTATCCCGAAGCATTTCAGGCTGATGACTTCGAGCATAACAAGGAAAGCGTTACCGAGCTCACAGATATCGAGTCCAAGGGCGTCCGCAACCGAATCGCTGGGTATGTTACCCACAAACTCAACTAAGCCGTCTATTGGCTGGAGTTGATGCCCGACAAATAGTACCCGCATCAGAAGGGCTTAGGGATGGCATCCCCAATCCCGAATATGACTCAGGTCGGTATTCTCGGGGCGACAGGTGCCGTCGGACAGCGGTTCATTCAGCTTTTGACGGATCATCCGGATTTCGACATTGGGGTTTTGACAGCGAGTGCTGACAGTGCCGGTGACTCGTATCGGTCAGCCGCGAAATGGCAGGTCGATACACCGATCCCGGAATCCGTGGCTGATCAGACCGTCCGGCGAACGGATCCCGAGGCGGTTCCTGATGACGTCGATCTTCTCTTTTCCTCGCTGCCATCGGATGTGGCTGCGACGGTGGAACCGGAATTCCTCGATGCGGGATACGTCGTCTCCTCGAACTCGTCGAATGAACGACAGGCCCCAGATGTGCCACTCGTCATCCCGGAGGTCAATCCGGAGCATCTCGACCTTCTGGCTGAACAACAGGATCGTCGCGGCTGGGACGGTGCACTGGTCAAAAATCCCAATTGCTCGACCATCACGATGGTCCCGGCACTTGCAGCACTCAGGGAGTTCGAGATTGAACGGGTCCACGTCGCGACTCTCCAGGCCGTTTCAGGTGCCGGCTACTCAGGGGTCTCCTCGATGGAAATCATCGACAACGCACTTCCCCATATCGGGGGCGAGGAGGGGAAGATGGAACACGAATCCCGGAAGCTTCTCGGGGAGTACACCGATGCAACGATCGATTGGCTTGACGCCGACGTCACGGCCTCGTGCAATCGGATTCCGACGATCGACGGCCATCTGGAAAACGTCTTCGTCGAGTTCGGCTCTGACCCCTCGGTCGGGGATGTCGAATCGGCTCTCGCATCGGCCGAATCTGCGGCGCTCCCCTCGGCACCGGACCCACTCATTACGGTCTTCTCGGACCCCGATCGACCCCAACCCCGGCTTGATCGAATGGTCGGTGACGGGATGGGTATCGCCGTCGGTGGCATCCAGGAGACGGCAACGGGTGTCCAGTTCAACGTCTTAGCGCATAACACGATTCGGGGGGCCGCTGGGGCCAGTATTCTCAACGGTGAACTGCTGGCCGCCAGGGGCTGGCTGTAGTTACAGGATCTGATTGTGAAGGTCTTCGAAGCCGCCGTTGTCTCGTGCTTGTTCGACGTTTTCGGCTAAAATGTCGGCTCGACGCTCCCAGTAGTTCGGCGTAAAACCGGCGTTGTGAGGTGTGAGAATGACGTTGTCCATATCCCAGAGGACGTGGTCTCTTGGAAGTGGCTCCGGGTCAGTCACGTCGAGGACGGCCCCCCGAATCCCGTTTCGCTGGAGTGAGTGGACAAGCGGGTCTGTTTTAATGATTTTGCCCCGTGCGATGTTTACTACCACCGCGTTCGGCGGCATTGTGGAGAGTGCGTCAGCGTCGATGAGCCCCGCTGTCGTTTCCGTAAAGGGGGTTGCGATCACGACGTAGTCGCTCCGTGCGAAGGCATCGTACCGACTGCGTTCGTCGAGGGCTCCGATCTCGTCGGCTGGGCCACCTTTATCGGGGGTGTTACGGAGGCCGATCGTGTGCACGCCGAACGGTTCGAGCCGTTCGAGAACTGCCTGCCCGATGGCCCCCATGCCGACGACGGTCACTGTACTGCCCTTCAGTTCGCGGGTCTCGAAGGCCCGCCACTCGCGGCGCTCCTTGCGTCGCCAGGCGGTGGGGAACCCGCGGGCGAACGCAAGAATGCCACCGAGCACATACTCGGCGATGTTGGGCCCGTGAACGCCTGAGCCATTTGTCACGGCAATCCCGCGGTCGGCAAGCGCGTCGAGTGGGAGATGTTCGGTTCCGGAATAGATACAGGCGAACAATTCGAGATTCGAGGGTTCTTCGAGGGCGGTCTCATCGATGTCCGGGCCGGTTGCGATCTGCGCCGAGGCCAGTAACTTCTCATTTTCAGTGGGTGTTCGGGCAACTTCGATCTCCGTGTCGGGAAGTCGCTCGGAGAGCACGTCAGCATAGGACTCGGCGTCCAGTCCCTGCAACTGTTGTCTGAGCACGGCGATGTCCACAGTCACAGGTGAGAATACGACGAGGGCGGTAAAGAAACCCGGCCCCCGTTGCGGACAGCCTTTTCACCGAAGCCACCTTAGTCCGATTCGCGTGCCTCAGT
>JAGXLJ010000037.1 GCA_018334775.1 Halodesulfurarchaeum sp. | reverse complement strand
AGGGGCTTGCAAACCGGAAATCGCATTTCGGCCCGCTGCTGGATCAGCCGCATGGGCTCCTTTGCCCGTGAGACTGACGGTGCCCTGGAACCGGCCCCTGGCCGCGACACAGACATCGAGCCCGGTCGGCTCGCCCACGATATACCCGTCAGCATCGAAAACGAGTGCATCCGCTCCTGTCGATTCCCGCTCTTCGTCAGGGGTGATAGCGACCGTAAGTTGACCTGCTGATGGGTCAGTTTCAATGAAGGCTGCGAGGATGGCAGCGAGTGGGCCTTTGGCGTCACAGGATCCCCGACCACGGATCTCACCGGCCGACCGTTCGAGATGATGGTGGGGTGGGACGGTGTCAATGTGTGTGTTGAGCACGATCCGCGGTGTTCCCTGTCCCTTTTCAGCGATGATGTTTCCGGCCTCATCAACGGTTGGCTCGACACCGGCCTCGCGAAGGGTCTCCACGACGAAATCCCGCATCTCATTCACGGACTTGTGAGAGGGGATGGCGACGGCCCGTTCCAGAAAGTCGATCGGCTCGAACGTCATTGGTCTACTGCTGGTTCGACACTCATTGCTCCGTCTCCGGTTCGAAATCGACGGCTCCTGCCCCCTCGAAGGCGGTTGGTCCCGAGAGGGTCGCCGGTCCATCGTCAGGTATCGTCACCTCGAGTGTTCCACCCGGTGGGCTGATTTCGATGGGTTGCCCTGACTCGACCAAACCGACTCTGGTCGCGACTGCACCGATCGCCACCGCGCCCGTCCCACAGGACTGGGTCTCGCCCTCCACGCCTCGTTCGTACGTTCGTTGGTCGAACGCCCGTGGCCCGGTTTTCTCGGCGACAGTCACGTTTGTCCCCTCCGGGAACCGCTCTGCGTACCGGATCGGTTGGGCAGCAGCCGTCAGATCAAGGTCCTCGATCGAATGGAGAAATGCCACGGCGTGTGGGACGCCCGTGTTGACTGCCGAAATAGGCATCCCTTCAAACGGTTCCTCCACCATCGGCTCCGTAGCATCGATGGGAACGTGATCGGGTTCGAACGTGGGTTCGCCCATCTCGACGGTCACCCGTGAATCCTCCTCGACCGTTGCCCGTCGTGGTCCAGCCGGCGTCTCGAGGATGAACGCCGATTCGCCGGTTTGTTCCTGGCCCCACACCGCCGCAACCCTCGCTCCGTTGCCACACATTTCAGCGGTCCCGCCATCGGGCTGATAGAGTCTGAACCGGATTCGACTCGGACTCGGTTCCGTCTCCAGGTCGAGAAACAGCACACCATCGATGTCGAGATCCTCACAGAGCGAGATCGCAAATGCCGGGCGTCCAGTTTCGAGTGTGGTCCCTTCGAGGACTGCAAACGCGTTGCCCGTGCCGTGATAGTGCCGGTAGGATAGTTCTGTCATCTGTCTGTTTCCGGAGCTGTGATGTCTTCGAGTTGTTCCCGACGGCGTATTTCTCTGCTGGTCGTCTCCTCAAAGGCGACGACTGGTGGGCGTGGCCGAGAATTGTACTGGCTCGCCATTTCGATGCCATATGCCCCAGTCATTCCGATTGCCAGGAGATCACCCCGTTCTGGGGCGGGGAGCCGACGATTCGTGGCGAGGACGTCTGTACTCTCACAGATCGGCCCGACGACCGAGACGGACCGCTTCTCTCGGTCTGTCATCGACCCAACCGGGGCCACGGGATGATAGGCGTCATAAAGCGCCGGCCTGAGAAGGTCGGTCATCCCAGCATCGACGCCCGCTAATAACTCCTCTCCAGCTGGTTTAACCGTATTAACGCGTGTAAGCAGGAGCCCTGCGTCCGCAACGAGATATCGCCCCGGTTCGATACGGAGCGTCCCTGACACGGAATCGAGAGCGTCTCTGGTCGAATCAGCCAGAGCCGCCAGGTCGAGTGGGTCTCCCTCTGGTCGATACGGGACGCCGAAACCGCCGCCCACGTCCACGAAGTCCACGTCCTGGTCGAGATCATTCACAACCTGTGCGACCGTCTCTACGACCTCTCGGTGAGAACTGACATCTTCGGGATTGAGAATGCCACTGCCGGCGTGTGCATGGACGCCGACGACAGTCATTCCCCGTTCAGTTACCAGCTCGACGGCCTTTTCGACCCGATCGATACCGATCCCGAATTTCCTGTCAGCCCCGGTTGCGACGGAGTCGCTATGACCTGCACCCGTTCCGGGGTGAATCCGGATCGCAACGTCACCAGTAAACCCCCGATCCGCGAGGCGTCTGACCGTATCGAGTGCGCCAACGGTGATGGCAAGCGGCTCAGTCTCATATTCGAGCACGGTATCGAGGTCTCGCTGCGGCGGATTGACCGGGGTATAGAGTATCCGCTCGGTCGGAAACCCAGCTGCCACCGCTCGTTCAAATTCCCCTGCAGAGGCACATTCGGCACCGACGCCCGCTGTGGCAAACGTTTCCAGGACCGCCGATCCGGAATTTGCTTTGACCGCGTAATGGATATCCGCCTCCGGAAACGCTGATTGGACCCGACCAAGATTCTCCCGGATCCGGTCGAGGTCGATAACGTATACTGGGGTCTCCTGTTCGTCCGCGACCGCTTCTAGCCGCTCCGCCGGCCAATCTGCCATTCGCCGGACCCGGGGTGCTTCGCTCATGAACTCCGGAGTTCTGCCTCCCGCTGAGTGGCGTCGCGGGTGTCTGCCTCGATATCCATGGCGACGACGGCTGGTTTGTAGGCGCCCCCCTCGAAGAGGTCGTGATCGCCGACGCTGGATTCGACGAAGCGAGTGAACGCACGCCGGTCCGGCGGCAGTTCTCCGTACCGGAGTTCGTCTTCGACTAGGTCATAGATCGGAATCCGAGGCGTCAAGAGGGTGTTTTCCCCGACGACGCTCCCTTCACCAACGACGAACCCGGAGGTTACACGCGTCCCAGCGCCGAGCGAGACATCATCTTCGATGACAACCGGTGTGTCCTCGACCGGTTCGAGAACGCCCCCTATCAGCGTGTTTCCGCCCAGTTTGACGTTGTCGCCGATCTGTGCACAGGACCCGACAGTATTTGCTGAATCCACCAGTGTGCCATCCCCGATATGGGCCCCGATATTGACGAAACTGGGGCTCATCAGGATCGCGTCGCTCCCAACGTACGCGCCGCGCCGGATCGTCGTCCCGTCTGGGGTATTCCGGGTGTCCCGGGCCCCGAGATCGCTCGTGTCCTGAAGTGGCAACACATCGTGATATGTCACGTCGCCGTAGGTCCGAGCTTCGGTCTCGCGCAGTGAGAAGTTGAGCAGGATTCCGGATTTGACCCACTCGACGGCTGCCCAATCGCCATCTCGCGGTTCGGCGGCCCGGATTTCACCGGCCTCGAGGGCGAGAAGAAATTCCTCGAGGACCGCTAATTCCTCCCTGCCGGCGGTTTCTGCGGTGAGTGTTCCTCTGTCGTAGCGTTCTCTCAGTTTGTCAATGTCGTGTTCGAGACTCATTGGTCGTCTCCTGTGTCTGTCAGTTGTGACGCCACGTCGGCGAATCGGTAGAATCCGGTTGGCTGGGTCTCGAGCCAGCCTGCAGCGTCGAGAGCTCCCTCCGCAAACACGGAGCGGGAGCCGGCTCGATGGGTGAGCGAGACTGTTTCGCGATTGCCTGCGAGGAGCACCTCGTGCTCCCCAGTCACGTCACCGGCCCGTCGTGCGTGGACGCCAATTTCGCCTGTTTCACGCTTTGCATCGCCAACTCGGCCATAGACCCGGTCGCTGGGTACGTCCCGAGCGGCCTCGATCCGGTCGAGGACCAGTGAGGCGGTGCCGGAGGGCGCATCACGCTTGCCGTTGTGATGCGTTTCGGTTAGTTCCACGTCGTATTCCGGGAGTGCATTCACTGCAGATTCGACGGCATCGATGAGGGCCTGGACACCCCTGGCGAAGTTTGCACCCAGGAGGATCGGGATCCGCTCGCCTGCAGCTTTGATGGCCTCCAGCTGCTCCGCGTTGAATCCAGTCGTCCCCGTCACGACCGGTACTTCGGCCTCGGCGGCGTCGGTCACGTACTCGACACAACTTTCCGGCCCGGTGAAATCGATGACAACGTCTGGGCGAGTTTCTTTGACGAGCCTTTCGAATCGACGGGCTGGTTCCACGTCGTCAAGTTGGGGATCCGCGTCGCGGTTGACCGCGAACGCGATTTCCATGCCGCGTTCAGTTGCCACGTCCCGGACCTCCTGTCCCATTCGCCCGGACGCCCCAGTCACGCCGATCTCAAGCGGGTCTGCTGTTGGACCACCGCTCATGCGGACTGCCCCTCCGCGAGGTCTGCCAGGATCGATGCTAACTCCGCCCGATTCGAGGGGCTAATCGTCGAGAGCGGCGAGCGAAGTCGACCGGGCCCGTAGCCGCGAATGTCCATGGCGGCCTTGACCGGAATCGGATTCGTTTCACAGAAGAGCACGTCGAACAGGGGCGCAAGTTCTCGGTGGACTGCTCGGGCCTGTTCCCAGTCACCGTCAAGTGCGCTCCAGATCAGGTCGGACATCCGCTCGGGTTCGACGTTCCCGGCCACGGTGATGACCCCCGTCCCGCCGACCGAAAGGGTGGGGAGTGTCAGCCCGTCGTCGCCCGAGAGCACCGAGAACTCCTCGTCGGCCGTTCGCCGGGCAACCTCGCTCACTCGGTTGAGGTCCCCACTTGCGGCCTTGTAGCCGACGATGTTTTCGTGGCTCGCGAGATTTGCGGCCGTCTCGACCGCGATGTTGCGACCCGTTCGCGAGGGCACGTTGTAGATGATTTGTGGGAGGTCCACGTCGTTTGCGATGGCACGGTAGTGGGCTTCCATTCCATCGGGTTCGGGCTTGTTGTAGTACGGTGAGATGAGGAGCAGGCCGTCGGCTCCGGCATCCCTGGCACCATGTGAAAGCGCGAGTGCCTCGTGCGTCGCATTACTTCCTGCACCAGCGATTACTGGGAGGTCGACGGCCTCGACGACCGTTTCCACGACGTCGACGTGTTCCTGGTGCGTCAGGGTGGCACTTTCACCCGTCGAACCGACCGGAACGAGGCCGTCGACGCCGGTGGACTCGAGTCGTGTCGCGTCACTGGCCAGTTGTTCGTGATCGATACTTCCGTCTTCGAGGAACGGCGTCGTCATGGCCGGATAAACGCCGGTTGTCAGATCGTGTGTCATTGGTGTGGGTCGTGTTTCGGTTGGTTGGAGTCGTGTCGTCGGTTGGTGGTGAACTGTTGCACTGTCGTTGGGGACTGGCGATCGGGAGCCCGAGAACCCACGGCCCAGTCCCTACGAACGCTGTCGAAAACGGCCCGAAACGGGACTGGTGCCCGCGACGAGCCATGCTATTTTCGACCACGTTTGCTGTAAAAGTGCAACTCGCTCCCCACCGAACTGTCTGGACCTGCGGAAGCGAGTGTCATGCACGAAATCTTGCAGTCCAGGGTTAAAATCGTTGTGGCCCTACTTGCTCGTGTCGTCCATCTTTTGTGACCCCCGCTCATAGACCACTGTGATGCTAGTCTTTGGAGACGCCCATGCGAACACTCCGGAACGGCGCCGAGTCCTCGAGCGGGTTTACGAAGTCGCCGACCCGGACGTGGCGCTCCAACTCGGTGATCTGTTCTATTACGAGCTCCCGGTCGAGACGTATTTCATCGCGGGTAACAACGAGGACTTCGACGTTATCGATGCGTTGCGACATGGTCGGGTCCGAAGTTCGAACGTCAAAAACGCCCGCCTGCTCGACAGTCACGAGGTCGAGGTCCAGGGACTCACGATTGGCGGCTTGTCTGGCAATTTCGCTCCAACCCAGTACGACAAACCCCGTTCCGCGCTCCGCGGGGATCGGCGTCGTCATTTCGTTCGGAATGACGTTCAACGCCTCAAACGGGTCGGTGAGGTGGACGTTCTCCTCACTCACGAAGCGCCCCACGGAACGCCCGTTCGTGAGGAATACAGTGTCGGCTGTGGCCCGATTGACGAACTTCTTGATGTCCTCGAACCGGACCTCTGCCTTGTCGGGCATCACCACCAACACACAGAAACCTCTGTCCGCGGGACCCGGGTCATCACTGTCGCGCCCACGTGGAAGTCCTATTACGAACTGGACCCCGAGACACGTTCCGTCGAGCGGTTCGAGACCCCCTCGGTGTAAGTGGCCGGTGAGAGCCGGTCCGGAGGGTGAGGTTTAACAATCGCCGCAATGTCACAATAGGTATGACTTCGATTCACCCGGGCCAGCGCGTGGCGGTGCTCGCGGACGCGCAGAACCTCTATCACTCCGCACAGAGTCTTCATTCCCAGAACATCGACTACGCAGCGTTGCTCTCGAAGGCCGTCCAGGACCGCATTCTCACTCGTGCGATCGCGTACGTCATCCGGGCAGATTCACCCGAAGAGGAAACCTTCTTCGAGGCTCTGTCAGATATCGGGTTCGAGACGAAGATCAAGGACATCAAAACCTTCCAGGACGGGACGAAAAAAGCCGACTGGGACGTTGGGATGAGTCTCGACGCGGTGACCCTGGCGGATCACGTCGATACGGTGGTTCTTTGTACCGGAGATGGGGACTTCTCCCGGTTGGTCTCTCATCTCCGTCACGAGGGTGTCCGTGTCGAGGTGATGGCCTTTGACAGTTCGACGGCCGAGGAACTCAAGGACGCCGCGGACACCTTTATCGATCTGGGCGACCGGACCGAGACGTTTCTGCTCTGATCGGAACGGGCCCACTGCTGCCCGCTCGGAGGCCGGTTCGCCGGCATTCCTATACTCTTTAATGGAGGAGCACCGAAGAGTAATTGATGAACGGACCGCCTGACGGCGAGAATCGGGATGTCCTGGAAAACGTGCTCCTCCCGGTCGCCAATGAGAGGGATGCGATCAATACGGCCAAGGCCCTCGAACCCTACGATCCGGCCCACGTGACCGCCCTTCATGTGGTGGAGAAAGGCGAAGGAGTGCCGGATAAAACACCGGTGTCCCAGTCCGAGGAAATCGCAGCGGAATCCTACGCGGCGGTTCGCGAGGTGTTCCCGGACGCGTCCGATCACACCGAGTACCGACGAAACCTCGTGAATGCTATTTTCGATGCCGCCGAGGAAGTTGATGCGAGTGCGATTGCGTACCAGTCGCGTGGCGGGAATCGGCTCATTCAGTTTCTCTCCGGAGACACGACGTTGAAGTTGGTTACCAACGCGGATCGACCAGTTATCGCGTTGCCTGCCGAAACTGAGGGATGAGCGAGGAGGAACTCCCGGAGGGGGTCGTGGGTACTGCGAATGCAGTTGCACCGACCGGGAGCGATGGCCCGACCATTATGGTTCCGGTGCTGAATCCCCGGACTGAGGGAGCCCTCATTACGCTTGCGAGTATCCTGGCAAAACACCAGGGGGGTCGCGTGCTGGCGACTCACATCATCACCGTTCCGGATCAGACCTCACTGCAAGCGGCCGCGCAGAATCGGGACCGAATCGATTCGACTTCCCAGCAACTGCTCGAGAAGGCAGTGGCTGAGGCCGAAGAATTTGACGTCCCGATCGAAACTCGGACTATTCTCTCTCATCGGGGTCTCTCGGAAGTGTTCGAAGCGGCCCGAACCAACGATGTGGATACCGTCGTCATGGGGTACGGTGGGGCTCGATTTGCCGGTGGTCGGGCAGAAGGCCCACTCGACGAACTGACTCACGATCTCCCCTGTGATTTCCTGGTCCTGGATGGCACGGAAATCGATCCGGGAGAGGTACTGATTCCGACGAGAGGTAGTCGCTCATCGGAACTTTCCGCTGAGGTCGCACAGGCGATGATGGAAACCGTCGACGCGGAGGTCTCGTTGCTCCACGTCGTCGACCCGGGGATGGAGGAGTCCGGGCGGTCGTTCCTGGAGGACTGGGCCGCGGACAACGGGCTCTCGGAGGCTGCGTATCTCGTCGAACCTGGATCTCCAGTCTCGGTGATTCGAGAGGTTAGCAGCGAGTATGACCTGATCATGCTGGGTGCGACAGAGCGCGGCCTCCTCTCGCGGGTGGTTCGTGGATCGGCGACGCTTGCCGCATTCGAGGAACTCGACGTGCCGCTCTTGCTGGCGGAGCGACCCTCCGCCCGGTCCATCTGGGAACGGCTCTTCCGCTCAGGGTGACCGCTCAGGGAGAGACTCGAAGCGGCTAAACACCTCGGGGACCCACACCGACGTAATGACGACTACGACGATGGCCCAGCTTCGCACCATCGCCGATTATCAGTTTGGGTCGGGCGCGGGCGAAGCCCTCTTTCCGGAGGACGTGGATCTGGCGGTTCACCGATCTGCATCCGGCCGGCCACGACAGGTGCTTCGGGAGGGGGGACGGCTCGTGACTCTCGGGACCGATGGCCGATTTACACTGGGTCTGGAAGGCGGGCGACAACTCGCCACGGTCCTGGACCCAGCAGCCTATCGGGTGATAGTCGGTGACGAAAGCGAACCCTTTGTCAGGGACGGGAAAAACGTCTTTGCGAAGTTCGTGAAAGCGGTCGACGAGGCGGTTCGGGCCGGCGACGAGGTCCTC
>JAGXLJ010000036.1 GCA_018334775.1 Halodesulfurarchaeum sp. | reverse complement strand
GCCAAGTACGAGTCCGCCTTCTACGGCCCGTTCAGGGACGCGGCTGACGGAGCCCCCAGTTTCGGCGACCGGCGGCATTACCAGATAGACCCGGGCAACGGCGAGGAGGCGCTCCGGGAGGTGGCCCTTGACGTCGAACAGGGGGCCGACGTGTTGATGGTCAAACCCGCATTGCCGTATCTCGACGTCGTCCGTGAGGTGAACCAGAACTTCGACTATCCCGTCGCCGCTTACAACGTCAGCGGCGAGTATGCCATGCTTCATGCGGCGGCTGAAAATGGATGGCTCGACCTGGAGGCGACCGCCATGGAATCGCTCGTCTCGATCAAGCGGGCGGGCGCGGATCTGATTCTTACATATTTCGCGGAAACGGTCGCCGAGCAGTTGTGAGTCGGTGAGCGGAGGTGACTGCCAACACACGCGGCGAACAGCACTACCTTCATGGCCCCGCCTGTCAAACCACGAGCCATGCGACACACTACGTCACGCGACCTCTACAATAGGGCCCTCTCCGTGCTTCCTGGCGGGGTGAACTCCCCGGTTCGAGCGAGCCAACCCTATCCGGCCTTCATCGAACGGGGCGATGGGAGCCACGTGATCGACGCCGACGGCAACCGCTACATCGATTTCGTGGCCGGTTACGGCCCCGTCCTCCTGGGCCACGACCTCCCCGACCAAGTGATCGCGGCCATCCAAAGCCAGGTCAGCGACGGCCCGATGTACGGAGCTCCCACGGAGGTCGAGATCGAACTCGCTGAGTTCATCGCGCGCCACGTCCCCAGCATCGAGATGGTCCGCTTCGTGAACTCCGGGACCGAAGCGACGACGGCGGCCGTGCGACTCGCACGCGGGTACACGGGCCGAGACAAAGTCGTCGTCATGCAGGGCGGCTATCACGGCGCTCAGGAGAGCACGCTCGTCGAAGGCGACCGGAGCGAGGCAGTCCCGTCAAGTCCAGGAATCCCGGCCGAATTCGCCTCGCAGACTGTTCCCGTTCCGTTCAATGACGAGGCTGCCATCGAACAGGTATTCACCGAACAGGGTGAAGACATCGCGGCTGTCCTCACCGAACCGATCCTGGGCAACCGTGGCATCGTGATGCCCCAAGAGGGTTATCACGACACACTCCGAGCCCTGACCCGAGAACACGGCGCCCTGCTGATCTTCGACGAGGTCATGAGCGGGTTCCGGGTCGGGGGATTGGGCTGTGCCCAGAGCCACTTCGGAATCGAACCCGATCTCACCACCCTGGCCAAGGTGATCGGCGGCGGCTTCCCGGTCGGTGCGGTCGGGGGTCGAGCCGAAATTATGGAATCGCTGACCCCTTCAGGTGACGTCTTCGAGGCCGGCACCTTCTCGGGCCATCCAGTAACGATGACCGCAGGGCTGGAAACGCTGCGATACGTGGCTGAAGAAAACGTCTACCAGCACCTGGCCGATCTCGGGGACGAGATTCGGTCGGGGTTAGTCGACATCGTGGCCGACCAGGCGCCGGACTATACGGTGACCGGCATCGACAGTATGTTCAAGGTCATCTTCACCCGCAACGGCGCCGGCCAGGAGGGAGTCTGTTCGGCCGGGTGTCGCCAGGACCCCGACTGCACCCAAAGCGAGACCTGCCCGACCGACGCGAGTGACGTCGAAGCCGCCGCCACCGATCGCTGGGAGCGGGTGTTCTACCACAAAATGCGCGAGGAAGGCGTGCTCCTCACGCCCAACCAGTTCGAATCGCAGTTCCTCACCGCCGCCCATACCCAGGAGGACATCGAGGAGACCCTGGAGGCCTACAAAGCCGTCCTGTGAACGGAAGCGCAGAGACGAGGGGTTTTCCCTCCCTGGGGACGGATGAGGCCGTATGAGTATTCAAGGGACCATCGAACTCGCGACACGGGGGTCGGATCTGGCCCTCCGACAGGCGACCCAGATCCAGTCCCGGCTTTCGGACCACCGCATCGAGGCCGATCTGCGGCACGTAACTACGCAAGGTGATCGCATTGAGGATGCACTCATCCAGGATCTGGGGAAGACCGGCGCGTTCGTTCGGGAACTCGATCGGCTCGTCATGGACGAAAGCGTCGATGGCGCGGTCCACTCGATGAAAGACGTGCCCACGGAGGAACCCAAGGAGATCGTCATCGCCGCCGTTCCCGCCCGTGGTGCAGTCGGGGACGTGCTCGTTTCGCCCGACGGCGACACGCTCAACGGGCTCCCCTCGGGAGCGGTCGTCGGCACCTCCAGCCTTCGACGGGGCGCTCAGGTTCAGTCCCGTCGCCCCGATCTGACCATCGAACCGCTGCGAGGGAACGTCGACACGCGACTCGAGAAGGCGCTCGCTCCGACGCTACAGGACGAACACGAGGCCAGGCTCGAAGCCGAAGAAAACGAGGACGTCGCCCCACCGGACAGTCAGAGCGCCGAGGAGTGGTTCGACTCGCTGGCCGAAATCGAGCGGGCCGCCCTCGGTCGCGAGGTCGAAACCGAATATGACGCCATCGTCCTCGCGAAAGCCGGTCTGGTCCGGAGCCGGCTCCTCGATGCCGTCCCTACCCATGACCTTCCCGTCGAAACCCACGTTCCCGCCGCGGGACAGGGAGCGCTTGCGGTCGCTGCCCACGAGGGAACAGAAGTTGCCGAGGCGATCCACACCGCGCTCGATCATCCGCCGACCCGTGTCGCGACGACGACCGAACGAATCGTGCTGGAAGCACTTGGCGCCGGCTGTGTCGCTCCGCTGGGCGTCCACGCAACGCTTCAGGGCGACGTGGTACAAACGAACGTCCAGGTGCTCAGCCAGGACGGGAGCGAGGAACTCACCGAGCGACGGGCCCTGAACGTCGAGTCCTATGCCGAAGACGCCAGAGGGTTTGCGGCTGATCTGGCCGACCGTGGCGCGGCCGAACTCATCGAGGAGGCCAAACGGACATGACCAGTGACACGGAGTCGGCCCCCAAGGTGGCAGTTTTTCGCCCCGATGACGAGCGCATCGAAGACGCAGTCGAACTGCTCGAGGAACACGATGTGGAGCCAGTTCCGGACCCGATGCTTGCAGTCGAGCCAACCGGCACCGAACCCAGATCAGACGGCGCAGTCACCGTTCTCACGAGCAAAACGGGCGTCGAACTCGCTGCCGAGGCCGGGTGGGAGTCAAAAGACACACAGTTTGTGGCCATCGGGCCGGCCACCGCGGACGCCGCCGAGGCGGCCGGATTCGACGTCGATCTGGTTCCCGAAGTGTACACCTCGGCTGGGCTCGTCAACGCCCTCGAAGACTCGGTCGACGGTGAGCGAGTGGAGGTGGCCAGAAGCGATCACGGGAGCCCAACCCTCATCCAGGGGCTCACCGACGCCGGCGCATATGTTCACGAAACGGTGCTCTACGAACTCGTGATTCCCGACGGGGCCGGAGAATCAGTCGCTTTGGCAGCGGATGGAGCACTTGACGGGGCGCTTTTCACTTCCTCGCTGACCGTCAAGCATTTCCTCTCCATTGCCGCCGACCGGGACGTCGAAGCCGCGGTTCGGGACGGACTCGAGTCAGCCGTCGTCGGCGCCATCGGCTCCCCGACTGCAGAGACTGCAGCTGCGGCCGGAGTCACTGTCAGCATCGTGCCCGAGTCAGCCGATTTTGCGGCGCTGGCCCGAGCCGTCGTCGGCGAACTGGAGAGCCACTGAGCCGGTCCGCACGTTTATCCCGGGTGCCGACTGATTTGAGCGTAATGGAGCCACCCGTCCCCGCCCTGCACGAGCGAGCATCTCGGGCGGCCGCTCATCTCGCGGCTGCGGATTCGGTCCGACTGGTTTCTCACGACGATGCCGACGGCCTGACCAGCGCTGCGATTGCTGGGACCGCTCTCGAGTGGGCCGGCGTGGAAGTAATGACCGAGATCAAACACGGGCTCGACGAGGATGCCATCGACGAACTCGCTGCCGCGTCCACGGAGACGGTGCTCTTCACCGATTTGGGTAGTGGCGGACTGGATCGGCTCGCCCACCATGCCAGTACGGGACAGTTCACACCCATCGTGGTCGATCACCATCAGCCAGTCGATGCCAGCATCGAGCATTTTCTCAATCCCCGTACAGTCGGTCTCGATGGGGGCCGGGAACTCGCGGGAGCGGGGACGGCCTACGTCCTGGCTCGAGCGATGGCGGACCAGATCGGGGCCGTGGAGGGAGACCCACGTGAACTCGCAGCGCTGGCGGTCGTCGGGGCGATCGGTGATAGGCAAACTGTCGAGGGCGAACTCGTCGGCGCGAATCAGGCGATCGCTGCGGAGGGCGAAACAGCAGGGATGGTCGAAAGTGGCACCGATCTCGCCGTCTACGGGACCCAGACCCGACCACTGCCGAAACTCCTCGAATACACCTCGGACGTTCGTATTCCGGGGATCACGGGCAACCGGCGGGGAGCGATCAAATTCCTCGAAGAGCTCCCGGTCCCGATCAAAGACGGGGATCGATGGCCGACCTGGACCGAACTAGATCCCGAGACCCGAACCACGGTCGCGAGCGGGCTTATGACCAGGGCCATGGAACGAGGCGTCCCCTCGGACAGAATTGAGCGGTTAGTCGGGACCCGATACATACTCGCCCGGGAGGAGCCAGGTACCCAACTTCGAGATGCGAGTGAATTCTCGACGGTGCTCAACGCCACGGCTCGCTACGAACGAAGCGAGATCGGCCTGGCAGTCTGTCGAGGTGACCGTGAGGAGGCTCTCGAGGCCGCCCTGGAGTTGCTTCGAGAGCATCGAATGAACCTCTCGAAGGGCATCGAATGGGTTGTCGAAACAGGCGTCAGGCGAGAATCACATGTCCAGTGGTTTCACGCCCGGTCGGAGATCCGGGACACGATCGTTGGGATAGTCGCCGGCATGGTGTTGGGCTCGGACGGTATCGACCGCCACAGGCCCATCGTCGGCTTTGCGGACAAACTTGCGGGCGACGGGGTCAAAGTGTCGGCCCGGGCCCCAGGACGGCTGGCTAATCGCGGGATCGATCTGGGACAGGCCATGCGTGTGTCGGCAACCGATGTCGGTGGCGAGGGAGGTGGCCATTCCATGGCAGCGGGAGCCACGGTCCCTGCCGGGCAGGAACCCGCGTTTCTGGCGGCTGTGGACGACGTGATTGGGGCGCAATTGGACGGCTGAGTTTACGACAAAATCGAAGCGAGGAGCTTTGATTGGGCGGCCGCCAGGTGTTCGGTAAACGTCGAGGTGGTAATTCCGAGTTCGTCGGCAACTTCGCCGGCATTTGCCCCCTTCGGGTGATCGAAATATCCTAACAAGTGGGCCGTTTCCAGCACTTCGCGCTGTCGCTCTGTGAGCTCGCCCCTATCGACCAACACAAGGTCGTCATCGCCGGTCTCCTCGGCATGGACCAATCGAACGATCCGCACCTCAGAGAACTCCTTACGGATACCGACGATGATGTCCCGGAGTTCTTCCATGTCCTCGACATGGATGGCCAGGTGCAGTGCACCATCGACGGTGTGGATGTCCCGAACCGGGACATCGAAATCTTGGACGGTTTCGCAAGGACAGCATCCCTGGTGATCGCGCTGGAACCGGTAGATGGTTCGATTGCCATAAGAAAACACCTCAGAAGCCCCGTCGACCTCCGGGTCCCCTTCGACGGCGAACTCTTCAGTGATCTGCCCTGTTTCGGGGGCGACCGACCAGGAAATCGACTTCGCGTCGGTGTCCCCATCGGTAAAGCCGGCAATCTGACAGGCTGAGGGATCTTCGAATGCCAACTCAGCCCGAATGCCGGAAGTCATCAATATATCATTCTGGAGAGGACAGCTAAACCGTTTTGGCCCCAGCAAGGCTAACCCCATCTTTCCCGTATATGGGGGGTGGTTTCAGGAGCCGCTGTTTGGGTCGTGAGGTCTGTTCCGGCCGATAACGCGGCTGAAACCCCGCGTAACCGCGGTTTTCAAAAGTTGGGAAGGACAACGGATTATAGGACCCTTGGGGGTAAACAACCAAATATGTACGACACGAATCGCGCCACGGTAAGATCACGAACGGGGTCAATCGCCGACATGGCCCCGTCGTTGAGGCCGGACAGGCTTGGTGACGAGCGATGAGCGCCCTCGCAAGCGACGCCGTAGAGGCTGGTGGAATCAGGGCCAAAATCCGGTTGTCGGACCTGGAAAACTGTCCAGTCGCCCAGGTGTCTCAGGAAGGAGTCGAGTGTTTCAACGTCTCGAAGCGCGTGGATCCGGAAAGCGGTCGTGTCACCGAGGAGTTCGCCACAGACACGGAGGTCACATCCGAAGGGGCGGACCTCGAACCGATCTTCTCCTACGGGGAGCAGTCAGTCTATCGTTTCCAGCGCTCGTTCGGGCACGATTGTGCCTGTGAGATGGTTGAGGAGTACGACTGCCCGATCGTCGATACCCAAGCGATCGACGGCGACCTCTCGATCGTGTTCCATGCCCCCACAATGAACGAACTCCGTGGGGCGGTCACGGCGCTACGGGACAACTACGATAACGTCGACGTCCAGCGGCTGGTGAGTTCCCGCGACGAAGAAGGATCCGAGGACCTCGTGTTCGTCGACCGGGGCGAGCTCACAGAGCGACAGCGCGAAGTGCTGGAGACCGCCCACTCGATGGGGTACTTCAAGCACCCGAAAGGCTCGAACGCGGGCGAAGTGGCAGAGGCACTCGGAATTACCACCTCGACGTTTACCGAACACCTGGCAGCCGCCCAATCCAAACTCCTCAACTCGATTCTGGAGGAGCCCGAAACGCCAGCCCCTGCCTAACCGGTCTGCTCTAAGGCCGTTTTGGTTTCATCAATTTACAAGGCGGATACCTCGGGGCTTGACCCCGAGGCGGTTGACCTCGTCCACGGGTTTTACCATAGCTAGCAGGAAGAGGTCTCAAAACGACAGTTTTCGTAACGGGCTCAAAAGAGCCACACAGGGCAGCTATGGGAAATGGGCTTAAGAGAAGCTTTGCGAGGCATATTCACTGATATAATCAGGTTTATCACGGAGTGTCCGGTCGCAGCCTAAATTTTGTATAGCGGTATAAAGTTTAACTTATATGCTAATCGGAGGTTTGGCACCAAACCATGATGCCACAGATCATATTCAAAGACGATCGTGAAAGAGTCGCCACGAAGAACTCGCTGAAGATTGGAAGGTTCCACAACCAAACCACATTCCAATATAGAAATTATCGCTCGTGGCGCTCTATAAAAGATCAGCGAGTAGCCCAGGAGAATTACAAAATCCTGTTGTTTCGGCCAATAGCCGAGCCAAATTTTCACCCTTGCTGTAATCCGCCGAAAGTGTCCTGACATCTGCCATGGCCGCCTCATCGTTTAAGTAATAAACTACATATAGCGATATAAAATTTTGTGCTGGCCACCACTCGATGCCGGGGTTTTTCTATAACGTGAAACATTGGGCTATACAATGAGCGGGCCCACGCCACGAACCCACGAAACAACAGACACCTCCCTTCGAATCCTCGACGCAGTTGCCGACATGGACAGCCCGACCGTCAGCGAAGTCGCCGAGACGCTCGATATGGCCGTGAGTACGGCTCATAAACACCTCCAAACGCTGCTTTCGAACGACCTCGTAGTGAAACAGGACGACCGATACCAATTGGGACTCAAGCTGTTCCACCTCGGGACGAAAGCCAAAGGGCGGGAAACAGAGTTTACACTGGCCCGTGAGAAGGTCTACGAGATCGCCGGCCGGACAAGCGAGGTCGTGAATTTCTCCGTGTTGGAAAACGGCCGAGCGATCACGCTCTTCGATAGCCTCGATACGGGTACTCTCAAAGGATTCCAGCGAGGCCAGTACTTCTATCTCCACAGTTCGGCGGCTGGCAAGGCAATGCTGGCCGAAATGAACGAACATCGCGTCGACAGCATCATCGATCGGTGGGGCCTGCCAAAGCGGACCGAATACACCATCACCGACCGTGAAACCCTCAGCGAGGAGCTGGATATTGTCAGACGGAGAGGCTACGCAGTCAACGAGGAGGAGGCCTGGGAGAACCTCAAAGCAGTGGCCGTCCCAGTTCAGGACCCGGATGGATCAGTGCTTGGAGCAATGGATATCTCGGGTTCTCCACACCGGATCTCGTACGAACGGTCCATCGCCAGAACTCTCGCCCGAAGTGTGGCCGAGCTCGAATCTGCGCTGGAATCTCACACCGTCCTGGAATCCCAGTGGAACGTCCGATAAACCGCGGCTGAGAGGGTCAACAGGTACTTCCGCCGATTCACATGAAGTCTGCGATGCCGCTTTGTTTGTTCTTGTCGTTCTCGAAAATCGACTCGATCGAGCGTTCCAGAATTCGCAGCCGCTGTTTCGTGTACTCCCGTGAGCCGTACTCCTCGGCGACCTCCAGGGCGGTCTCGAGGTACTTCGTCACCGAGCCCTCGTGGACAGTCAAATTCACGTCACCGCCGCAGTTTCGACAGGTCCCGGAAAGTGGCACTCGACGATATTTCGTGCCACAGGACAGACATCGGACCTCCTGGCGGGTGAACGCTCGCAAGTTCCCGATCAGGTCTCCC